>CAZVFM010000005.1:0-27607 GCA_964626095.1 uncultured Roseivirgaceae bacterium
AATAATTTTATTTGCTTCCGTAAATCTTCTTTGCGACTCATTCTGCAAATTAAAGTGAAATGAAGAATAAAATGTTTTACTTGCTATATCAAGATTAAATATATAAAAATGTTAAATAAATACTTCGTGATTTTGCTTATAGCATTTGGATGTGGAGATAGAAACAAAACAACTTCGCCAGAAGGGGTTCTTCACAGGTTTGAGCTTAAATACGCAGATGGATTCAGCGCTACTTTTGAAGATGATCATATCTGGTTAGATGTTAATCGGCCATTTCAAAATGCAGAACAACCCTTTAAATACTTATTGGTAAAACAAGGTGCACCAGTACCTCATCACGATATTGATACTCAAGTTATTTATATTCCGATTAAAAAAATTGTTTGCACTTCAACCACACACATTCCATTGCTTGATTACCTTAATGAAAGCGAAAGTTTAGTAGGATTTCCAACCACAGATTACATCAGCTCAGACAAGACAAGAAAACTTGTTGATGAGGGGAAAGTACTAGATCTGGGTATAGATCATAGCTTAAATGTTGAGCTTTTACTTTCATTACAACCCGATCTGGTAATGACCTACACCATTAGTGGTGACTTAGGTCATCTTAAAAAAATAAAAGAAAGCAATATACCTGTTGTGATCAATGCCGAGTACCTGGAAAAGCATCCATTAGGCAGGGTTGAGTGGATTAAGTTTGCTTCCCTTTTTTATGGAAAAGAACAAGAAGCCGATTCTATTTTCAGAATACTTGAAAACGAATACCTGGAGCTACAAGCAATAATGGAAACGGTTGACAATAAACCCTCTGTGATGAGCGGAGTATTGTATGGAGATTCCTGGTTTTTGCCGGCAGGGGAAAATTATGCGGCCAAACTATTTAACGATGCAGGGATGACATACTTATGGTCAAACGAGCCAGGCACAGGGTTTGTGCCTCTAAGCTTTGAATCAGTATTTGTTAAGGCAAAAGAAGCCAGCTACTGGATAGGCGCATCCTCTTTTACAAGCCTGAAAGACTTAAGCTCAGCAGATCAGCGTTATGAATGGTTCGATGCTTTTAAAAACAAAAAAGTATATACTTATAATGCGCGTATAGGCGCGAAAGGTGGAAACGAATATCTTGAGCTGGGGTATTTGAGGCCTGATATCATTTTAAAAGATTTGGTGAAGATTGCTCACCCCGAACTTCTTCCCACGCATGAATTATTTTTCTTCAGACAGCTGGATTAGAAACCAAAAAAGCCATCTCAATAGGATGGCTTTAAAAGTTCAATTAAAAAAACTATACCTTGATTTCTACATCAACTCCGCTTGGAAGCTCCAGCTTCATCAAGGCATCAACAGTTTTTGCACTGTTTGAGTATATATCAACCAATCGCTTATAGGTGCAAATTTGGAATTGCTCACGCGATTTTTTATTCACGTGAGGTGAGCGCAATACAGTAAAGATTTCCTTTTCAGTAGGAAGTGGAATAGGTCCGCTAACTACAGCACCTGTTGCCTTCACGGCTCTTACAATCTTCTCTGAAGATTTGTCAACCAAATTGTGATCGTAAGACTTAAGTTTTATTCTGATTTTTTGATTCATATGCGTCTTTAGTTAGCAACAGCACCCTTTACTTCATCAATTACTTTATCGGCAAGGTTCTTTGGTACCGGTGAATAGTGTGCGAATGTTAATGTTGCGGCTGCCCTTCCAGAGGTGATTGTTCTTAAGTCAGTCACATATCCGAAGAGCTCAGAAAGTGGTACATCTGCCTTAACCACCTGTGCTCCCGCCTTATTGTCCATTCCCTTCATGATTCCTCTTCTTCTGTTCAAGTCACCGGTTACTGAACCTGTAAACTCATCAGGAGTTACCACTTCAACTGACATGATTGGCTCCAATAATTGTGGACCTGCCTTTTTCGCAGCTTCTTTGAAACCTATGCGGGCAGCTAATTCGAATGATAGAGAATCAGAGTCTACGTCATGGTACGAACCATGATACAAGCGCACCTTCATACTATCAATTGGATATCCCGCAAGTGGGCCATTTGTCATGGCTTGCTCAAAGCCTTTTTGAATGGCCGGAATAAATTCGCGTGGAATAACACCACCAACAATCTCGTTTACAAACTCGAGACCCTGCTTGCCATCTTCACGCGGTGCGAGTTCAAATAATATATCAGCAAACTTACCACGACCACCCGTTTGCTTCTTGTAAACTTCTTTATGTTCAATACTCTTAGTAAGCGATTCTTTGTATGCCACCTGAGGCGCACCCTGGTTGATCTCCACCTTGAATTCGCGCCTGAGGCGATCGATGATAATCTCCAAGTGCAATTCACCCATACCCCTTAAAATGGTCTGACCTGTTTCATGATCAGTATTTACACGAAGTGTAGGATCTTCTTCAACCAATTTAGAAATAGCCATACCTAATTTATCAGCATCCACCTGCTTTTTAGGCTCAATGGCATATCCAATAACCGGCTCAGGAAACACCATAGACTCAAGAACGATTTTATGCTTTTCATCACATAACGTATCCCCAGTTTTGATATCCTTAAAGCCTACAACTGCACCGATATCACCTGCCGGTAATCTGTCAATTTGATTTTGCTTATTGGCGTGCATCTGGAAAATGCGTGAAATACGCTCCTTGTTCCCTGATCTTGTATTATATACATAAGAGCCCGACTCAAGTACTCCGGAATATGCTCTTACAAAGCACAAGCGGCCTACGAAAGGATCGGTTGCAATTTTAAATGCCAATGCTGAGAAAGGCTCGCTTTCACTTGGCTTACGTGATACCTCTTGTTCAGTGTCAGGATTGATCCCAACAATACTTTCTCTATCTAATGGTGAGGGTAAAAGCTCCATCACCAAATCAAGCATGGTTTGAACACCCTTGTTCTTAAAAGAAGAACCACATACCATAGGAACAATTGCCATGCTAACTGTTGCTTTGCGCAATGCGGTCAATACTTCTTCCTCAGTGATTGACTCTGGATTATCAAAGAATTTCTCAACCAGACTGTCGTCAAACTCTGCTACTGCTTCAAGTAATTTTTCTCTGTAAATCTTCGCCTCTTCAACCATGTCATCTGGAATGGGAACAGTTTTAAAGGTCATTCCCTTATCCTCTTCATTCCAAATTATGCCACTGTTCTTAATTAGATCAACAACACCTATGAAATTATCCTCTGCTCCGATTGGAAGTTGCAGAGCAACAGCCTTACTGCCCAATTTCTCTTTTACTTCTTTACAAACATTCAAGAAGTCAGCACCGGCACGGTCCATTTTATTTACAAAACCAATACGGGCTACTTTATAATTATCAGCCAAGCGCCAGTTAGTCTCGGATTGAGGCTCTACACCATCAACGGCACTAAACAAAAACACAAGACCATCTAATACACGCAAAGACCTGTTTACTTCAACAGTGAAATCAACGTGGCCAGGAGTATCAATAATATTTACGTTGTATTTATTGCCAGCGTAATTCCAAAAGACGGTTGTTGCGGCAGATGTAATCGTAATACCTCTTTCCTGCTCCTGTTCCATCCAGTCCATGGTAGCTGCACCATCGTGCACTTCTCCAATTTTGTGGCTAACCCCCGCATAATAAAGAATACGTTCGGTTGTAGTGGTTTTACCTGCATCAATATGCGCGGCAATACCAATATTTCTTGTGTATTTTAAATCTCTAGACATGAATCTCGCCCATTAAAATCTGAAGTGTGAAAATGCTTTATTCGCCTCTGCCATACGGTGGGTATCATCTTTCTTCTTAATGGCTGCCCCTTCACCTTTAGATGCTGCTAAAATTTCTGCTGCAAGTTTATCTGACATGGTTTTTTCACCACGCATTCTTGCGTACTGGATCAACCATTTTATTCCAAGGTTAATTTTTCTATCAGGACGAATTTCTACCGGCACCTGGAATGTGGCTCCACCTACTCTTCGGCTTTTTACCTCTACTGCAGGCATCACGTTATTAAGTGCTTTTTTCCACAATTCAATGCCACTTTCACCTGCCTTTTTTTCAACAGAGGCTACAGCATCATAAAAGATATTGTAAGCTGTACTTTTCTTACCATCTTCCATCATGTAATTCACGAATTTAGTAACCAATGTATCGTTGAACTTTGGGTCGGGAAGTAAGTATCTTTTTTTTGGTTTTGATTTTCTCATAATTCAGTACCTGATATTATTTTTTGCCTTTAGCAGGGGCAGCAGCACCAGCCTTTGGTCTTTTAGCTCCATATTTAGATCTGGCTTGCAAACGGCCATTAACACCTGCAGTATCCAACGCACCTCTAATGATGTGGTACCTTACACCCGGTAAATCCTTTACCCTACCCCCTCGGATAAGCACAATTGAGTGTTCTTGAAGATTATGACCTTCACCAGGGATATAGGCGTTAACTTCTTTACTATTGGTTAATCTTACCCTGGCTACCTTTCTCATTGCTGAATTGGGCTTTTTAGGTGTAGTAGTGTACACTCGGGTACATACACCCCTTCTTTGGGGGCAAGAATCAAGGGCTGGAGATTTTGACTTTGTAGTCAATTTCTTTCTGCCCTTACGAACAAGTTGCTGAATGGTAGGCATTTATATCTTTTTTCTTTATAAAATCTGCTTTAAAAAACAGGACTGCAAAGGTATAAAACAGAAATGTAGGATACAAAAGCCATTGATAAAGATTTTTGCGTCCTACATCCTATTTAGTTCAGACCTTAAGCCTCACCAACGGTACCTCCAAAATTCATTGGGAATTTGGGTGATTCATCGGTTTTCTTGATAGGTCCAAAAGTACTTTCGTACTTGTCAATATTGTCTTTCAGTGCTGCCAAAAGGCGCTTGGCATGTTCAGGCGTTACCACTATTCTGGACTTTACCTTTGCTTTTGGCACCCCAGGCATTAGCCTTATAAAATCGATTACAAACTCACTATTCGAGTGGGCAATCATGGCAAGGTTTGAATATATACCTTCTGCAATCTCCTCAGTCAGCTCAATATTGATCTGATTGGTTTGTTGGGGCGTATTTTTCTTATCCTCTGCCATTCTATTCCGCTAATTCGGTTTCCTTGGTTGTATCTTCTTTAACAGACTCAGACATGCGCTCGTATTCTTCCTTAGAGTAAACCATCAAATCTTTAAAGATTCTCTGGCCAGTACCTGCAGGTATTAAATGACCTACAATTACATTCTCTTTCAGTCCGTTCAGCATATCGGTCTTACCACGAATAGCTGCTTCGCTAAGTACCTTGGTTGTTTCCTGGAACGATGCAGCCGACAGCCAGCTTTCAGTCTTAAGTGAGGCTTGTGTAATTCCCTGAAGCGTAGGCTTAGAAACTGCAGGTAATGCATCTCTAACCTCTACTGGTTTCAGATCTTTTCTCTTCAGACTAGAATTCTCGTCTCTCAACTCCCTTGGAGTAATAATCTGACCTGGTTTTAACTTTTCAGAATCACCAGAATCTAATACTACTTTCTTATCAAGCACTTGATCATTCTCTTCCCTGAATACCAGTTTGTCTACTAACTCTCCTTGTAAGAAGATGGTATCTCCGGTTTCAAGGATCTCAACTTTCTGCATCATTTGGCTAACAATAGCTTCAATGTGTTTGTCGTTGATCTTCACCCCCTGTAGACGGTAAACCTCCTGAATTTCATTCACCAAATATTCCTGCACAGCTGTAGGGCCTTTAATGGCCAAAATATCAGAAGGTGTAATTGCACCATCAGACAAGGGCTGCCCAGCTTTCACGAAATCATTGTCCTGAACAAGGATGTGTTTAGAAAGTGATACCAGGTATCGCTTCTGTATACCATCTCTAGACTCAATAAAGATTTCTCTGTTACCTCTCTTTATTCCGCCATAAGTTACAACACCATCAATCTCACTTACCACCGCAGGGTTTGAAGGATTTCTTGCTTCGAACAATTCTGTTACCCTAGGCAAACCACCAGTGATGTCGCGCGACTTACCCATTGTACGAGGTATTTTCGCTAACACCTGACCAGCCTTAATCTTTTGACCTTCTTCCACCGCAAGGTGGGCACCCACAGGGATATTATATCCCTTGCTTTCATCTTTAGATTTTACAATTACAGCGGGATTCTTGGTTTTATCTCTTGTATCAGTAATTACTTTTTCACGGTGACCTGTCTGCTCATCAGATTCTTCCTTATAGGTTACTCCTTCAATGATGGCTTCGTATTCAATCTCTCCGTCAAATTCTGACAAAATAACAGCGTTATAAGGATCCCAGAAGCAAAGCTCCTCTCCTTTTTCAACAACTTGTCCGTCTTTTACTTTCAGGAATGAACCGTAAGGAACGTTGTTGCTGATAAGCACTCTTGCTTCTTTACTTGAGTCTACGATTTTGATTTCACCTGTTCGACCCATTACCACCTTTATTTTATTTCCTTCGCGGTCAAGTGTATCTATGGTTCTAACACCTTCGAACTCTACTTTTCCAGGGAACTTGGCTTTAATGTTTGCATCAACCGCAATGTTTGCAGCTGTTCCACCCACGTGGAATGTACGAAGAGTCAACTGTGTACCGGGCTCACCTATTGACTGCGCAGCAATTACACCCACTGCCTCTCCTGCCTGTACTATCCTTCCTGTTGCCAGGTTTCTTCCATAGCATTTTGCACAAGCACCTACTCGTGATTCACAAGTCAATACGGAACGAAGCTCGACTTCCTCTATACTGGTTTCATCAATGTGCTTGGCAATCTCATCTGTTATCTCCTCATTCGCTGCACAAATAAATTCTTCAGTAAGCGGATCGTATATATCATGTACAGTAACTCTACCTACTATACGCTCAGACAAAGGCTCTACAATGTCTTCATTATCTTTAAGCGCAGTTACTTTTACTCCTCTTAAGGTTCCACAATCAACTTCAGTAATTACCAGATCCTGGGCAACGTCTACAAGCCTTCTTGTTAGGTAACCTGCATCGGCTGTTTTCAATGCAGTATCAGCCAAACCTTTACGTGCACCGTGTGTAGAAATAAAGTACTCCAACACATCCAGTCCTTCTTTAAAGTTTGAAAGAATTGGGTTTTCAATAATTGATCCTACCGAGCCCACTAAATTTTTCTGTGGCTTTGCCATCAAACCCCTCATACCGCCCAACTGACGCACCTGCTCCCTTGATCCACGAGCACCTGAGTGCATCATCATATAAATCGGGTTAAAGCCTTGTCTGTCGTCCTCTAATTGATTCATTAGAGCGTTAGTCAATAAAGTATTTGTTCTCGTCCAGATATCGATAACCTGATTATATCTTTCGTTATCGGTAATAAGACCCATCATATAATTATTCCAAACTGCGCTCACTTCCTCTTGAGCAGCAGCTACTAGCACCTCTTTTTCTTTAGGAATCATGATGTCGCTTAATCCAATAGACAGTCCACCTTTATATGCCATATGGAAACCAAGGTCTTTAATGTCGTCAAGGAACTTGGCGGTTTTAGCAAGGCCTGCAATTTTGAAGACATCAGAAATGATTTTTTGAAGTTTCTTCTTTGTAAGTAGTTCTTCAACAAATCCTACTTCTTCAGGAACAGTCTGATTAAAGATTACCCTGCCCACGGCAGTTTCTATCATCTTAAATTCAAGCTCACCAGTTTTTTCATTGCGTACTTTAACCCGCACCTTAATGTATGCGTGCTTCTCAACTTTCCCCTCATTGTAGGCCATGATAACTTCTTCAGAGCTATAGAATTTCATGCCCTCGCCTTTAATCTGCTGTTCAGGCGTACTTTTGCGTCCTTTTGTCAAGTAATAAAGTCCCAATACCATGTCCTGTGATGGAACGGTAATAGGTGCGCCATTGGCAGGGTTCAGGATATTGTGTGAAGAAAGCATCAACATCGAAGCTTCAAGTACCGCCTCCTGACCGAGTGGCACATGTACCGCCATTTGGTCGCCATCAAAGTCAGCATTAAATGCTGTACATACTAAGGGATGCAACTGTATAGCCTTACCTTCTATCAACTTGGGTTGAAATGCTTGTATACCAAGTCTGTGAAGTGTAGGGGCGCGGTTCAATAATACAGGATGCCCTTTCAACACATTTTCAAGGATATCCCAGATAACCGGATCTTTTCTGTCAACAATTTTCTTGGCTGATTTTACTGTTTTAACGATGCCTCTTTCTATAAGCTTACGTATAATGAATGGCTTGAATAATTCAGCGGCCATATCTTTAGGCAAACCACATTCGTGAAGTTTTAACTCAGGACCCACAACAATTACCGAACGACCAGAGTAGTCGACACGCTTACCCAAAAGGTTTTGGCGGAAACGACCTTGCTTTCCTTTCAGCATATCGCTGAGTGATTTCAATGCACGATTTCCATCAGCTCTTACCGCATTAACTTTTCTTGAGTTATCAAAAAGTGAGTCAACTGCCTCCTGAAGCATACGCTTCTCGTTACGAAGAATTACTTCCGGAGCTTTAATATCTATTAATCTTTTCAATCGGTTATTTCTGATAATAACTCGTCTGTAAAGATCATTTAAATCTGACGTGGCAAAACGACCTCCATCCAAAGGTACGAGAGGCCTTAATTCAGGAGGTATTACAGGAACCATCCGGATAACCATCCACTCTGGTCTATTCTCAACCCTTGTATTTGCATCGCGGAAAGCCTCAACAACTTTAAGTCGTTTTAAAGCTTCAGCCTTACGTTGTTGCGATGTATCGGTAGCTGCCTGGTGTCTCAACTCATAAGAAAGCTCATCAAGATTTAATCTTGACAGAAGCATCTCTAATGCATCGGCACCCATTTTGGCAATAAACTTATTAGGATCGTTATCATCCATCATTTGGTTTTCGCGAGGGAGTTTATCTACGATATCCAGGTATTCCTCTTCTGTAAGGAAATCCATTCTCAGGATGCCGTCTTCTGCTTTTACTCCTGGCTGAATAACTACGTATCTTTCGTAGTATATAATCTGGTCAAGTTTCTTAGTAGGAAGTCCTAATAAGTAACCTATTTTATTTGGTAATGACCTGAAATACCAGATATGCGCCACAGGAACCACAAGCTCTATGTGGCCCATGCGCTCACGCCTTACCTTCTTCTCAGTAACTTCAACTCCACAACGATCGCATATAATTCCTTTGTAGCGAATACGTTTATATTTACCACAATGACATTCCCAGTCTTTAACAGGACCAAAAATTCGTTCGCAGAACAAGCCACCCATTTCGGGTTTATATGTTCTGTAATTGATGGTTTCGGGTTGTGTTACTTCACCATGTGAACTCTCAAGAATAGATTCAGGAGAGGCCAGACTAATCGTAATTCTGGAGAAGTCGATATTCAGCTTTTTATTTTTTCTGAAAGACATGCTTTAATTTTTTAGTCTTTAGTAAATATTTCTTTTAGTTATTAACTCACTCAATTAAGAGTGTTTACTCCATTGTTATTTCCAATGCCAAACCTCTCAGTTCATGTACCAGTACATTAAACGACTCGGGAATATTTGGCTTACGCATATTCTCGCCCTTAACAATAGACTCATACGCTTTAGCTCTTCCAATTACATCATCAGACTTAATCGTGAGTATCTCCTGAAGTATGTTTGATGCACCAAATGCTTCAAGTGCCCATACCTCCATCTCACCAAATCGCTGACCGCCAAACTGTGCTTTACCACCTAATGGCTGTTGTGTAATTAATGAGTAAGGTCCGATAGAACGTGAGTGCATCTTGTCATCCACCAAGTGACCTAGTTTTAACATATACGATACACCTACAGTAACCCGCTGATCAAACTTCTCTCCTGATAAACCATCGTATAGATAAGTTCTACCAAATTCGGGAAGCCCGGCTTCTTTCAACTCAGTGCTTACTTGCTCTATTGTAGCACCATCAAAAATTGGTGTGGAGTATTTTCTATTCAGCTTTAATCCTGCCCAGGCAAGTACTGTTTCGTAGATCTGACCAAGATTCATCCTTGATGGTACACCTAATGGGTTCAAACAAATATCTACAGGGGTACCATCCTCAAGGAACGGCATATCTTCTTCCCTAACAATTTTTGCGACAACACCTTTGTTTCCATGACGACCCGCCATCTTATCTCCTACTTTCAGCTTGCGTTTCTTAGCGATGTAAACTTTTGCCAGCTGAACTATACCTGCAGGAAGTTCATCTCCGACCTCAAGTGTAAATCTTTCTCTCTTAAATACACCAGCCACCTGATTGCGCTTAAGCAAATAATTCTTTACCAACTTCATTATTTTATCGTTGGTCTCCTCATCATTTGTCCAGCCTTCAAGACTTACGTCTGATATAAGATTCACTTCTTCGACTACAGCATAATTACTCTCATCACGATAAATGTTTTTATCAGGGAAGAGGTTGCTTTCAATTACTTTTGCAGAAAACTTAACGCCTTTGCTTATTAATTCGTCTCCAAATTTATGCTTTACGCCAGCGCTGGTTTTTCCATTTAGTAGCTTTGCAAGTTTCTGCACCATTTCAGCTTTCAGCTCTGTAAGCTCATTGCTGTAACGTCCTTTTAACTGCTCAAGCTCTTTCTTAGACTTAGTTCTTATGTCTTTATCGCGTTTCGGTCTGGAGAAAAGTTTGGTGTCAATTACAACACCTCTTAGTGATGGAGGTGCCTTCATCGATGCATCTTTAACATCTCCTGCCTTATCACCAAATATGGCTCTCAATAACTTCTCCTCAGGTGTAGGATCTGTTTCTCCTTTGGGAGTAATTTTTCCGATTAAAATATCGCCTTCTTTTACTTCTGCACCTATCCTGATAATACCATTTTCATCAAGATTACGTACAGCTTCTTCGCTCACATTAGGTATTTCTGATGTTAGCTCTTCTTCTCCACGCTTCGTGTCTCTTACCTCAAGTTCAAACTCTTCAACATGTATTGATGTATAAACATCTTCGCGAACAACTCGCTCAGAAATTACAATAGCATCTTCAAAATTATAACCCTGCCAAGGCATATATGCCACCAACAAGTTGCGTCCAAGTGCAAGCTCTCCATTTTGGGTAGCATAGCCTTCAACTAAAGGCTGTCCTTTCTTCACTTTATCACCTTTCTTAACAGTAGGTGTGTGATTTATACAAGTGTCCTGATTCGTTCTGCGGAACTTGATCAGGTCATATGTTTTATATTCATCATTGAAGCTCAGTAATTGTTCCTCTTCAGTAACTTCATACTTCACAACAATTTTTTTAGAATCAACAAATTCAATTACACCATCTCCTTCAGCCACCATTAGTGCCCTTGAGTCTAGTGCAACACGGCCTTCAAGACCTGTTCCTACAATTGGAGATTCAGGCTTCAATAAAGGTACTGCTTGACGTTGCATGTTTGATCCCATCAATGCGCGGTTAGCATCATCATGCTCAAGGAACGGAATGAGTGATGCGGCAACCGATACAATTTGATTAGGCGCTATGTCCATATAGGTGACCTCTGAAGGCTCTACTACCGGAAAGTCTCCTTCAAATCTTGCCTTTACACGCTCTGATTCAAACTCACCATTTGATTTTAACTTAGCATTGGCCTGCGCGATGTTATGTGTATCTTCTTCTTCTGCTGTAAGAAAAATAAGATCCTTCTTCACTTTTCCGTTTTCTACTTTACGGTATGGGGTTTCAATAAAGCCCATGCCATTTACTGTAGCATGAACACATAATGAAGAAATCAAACCAATATTTGGTCCTTCGGGCGTTTCAATAGTACATAAACGTCCGTAGTGAGTATAGTGTACGTCACGAACTTCAAAACCTGCACGCTCTCTCGACAAACCGCCTGGACCGAGTGCTGACATCCTGCGCTTGTGTGTAATCTCTGCAAGCGGGTTGGTCTGGTCCATGAACTGAGAAAGCTGGTTGGTCCCGAAGAACGAGTTGATTACGGAAGACAGGGTTCTGGCATTGATCAAATCAACAGGCTTAAAGTCTTCATTATCGCGTACGTTCATACGCTCTTTAATGGTACGCGCCATTCTGGCAAGACCCACACCAAACTGCGTGTACAACTGCTCCCCTACAGTACGCACTCTCCTGTTACTCAAGTGATCTATATCATCTACAACTGCTTTAGCATTTACAAGTCCGATAAGGTACTTAACAATAAGAATGATATCATCCTTTGTTAGTACTCTTTGATCATAACTTAAATCGAGACCTAGTTTTTTATTAATTCTGTAGCGCCCTACTTCTCCCAAATCATATCTCTTTTCGCTAAAGAATAAGCTCTGAATAATATCCCTTGCTGTTTGCTCATCTGGCGCTTCAGTGTTTCTAAGCTGCCTGTAAATTTGTTCTACAGCTTCTTTCTCAGAGTTTGAATTATCTTTTGAAAGTGTATTAAAAATGATGTTATAATCGGTAACGTTAACATCATCTCTGTGAAGTATAATTGACTTTGTGCCTGACTCAACAATCACATCTACATCTTCCTCTTCAATCAAATGATCGCGCTCAAGTAATACTTCATTACGATCAATTGAAACAACTTCTCCGGTATCCTCATCCACGAAGTCTTCAGTCCAGGTTCTTAATACCCTTGCTGCCAACCTTCTTCCTACAGCTCTTTTTAAATTGTTTTTATTAGCCTCAACTTCCTCTGATAAGCCAAAGAGGTCTAGTATATCTTTATCTGTTCCATAACCAATTGCCCTGAGCAATGTAGTTACCGGGAATTTTTTCTTACGATCGATGTAAGCATACATTACAGCATTCACATCGGTAGCAAATTCTATCCATGACCCTTTGAAAGGTATAATTCTGGCTGAATACAATTTAGTGCCGTTGGTGTGCTTGCTCATTGCAAAGAACACACCTGGTGAACGGTGTAATTGAGAAACAATAACTCTCTCAGCACCATTGATAACAAACGAACCCTTTTCGGTCATGTAAGGTATATTACCTAAGAATACCTCCTGTTCAATTGTTTCAAAATCTTCATTCTCTTCGTCATTACAAGTTAACCTTAACTTGGCCTTAAGCGGCACAGAAAAGGTAAGCCCCCTGTCGATACACTCATCAACTGAATATTTTGGAGGGTCAACTGTATAATCTACAAACTCTAACACGAAATTTTCGCGAGAATCTGAAATAGGAAAATTCTCCTTAAATACCTTATACAGGCCTTCGTGCTGACGCTTTTCGGCTTGGGTATCTAATTGGAAAAAATCCTGAAATGATTGAAGTTGAATATCCAGAAAATCAGGATAATCGATTACTCTTGGAAATGAAGAGAAGTCGATTCTGCTGTTATTGGTGTTTTTTGCCAAAGTATTAAGCTTTAAAATTCTCAATTAAGAAAAAAACGGAGTCCATAGTTCCGACTATACTGTACAAACAGGAAAAACAAGATCGGGCACAAACAGGAAAAGACCCCAACCCGTTATCGCGGGTATAGGGGCCTGATCAATCTCTTTAGACAGATTTTCTCCTGCCCAAAAGAATTACTTCAACTCGATTTCTGCTCCTGCTTCTTCGAGCTGTTTCTTCATGCTTTCAGCCTCGTCTTTAGGAAGACCTTCTTTGATAGGCTTTGGTGCCGCGTCAACGATGTCTTTAGCTTCTTTCAGACCAAGTCCTGTAAGTTCTTTAACAAGCTTCACAATTTGAAGTTTGTTTGCTCCAGGTGCCTTCAATACTACATCGAAGTTTGTTTTTTCTGCAGCTCCACCATCTGATGCACCACCCGCTGGGGCAGCAACTGCAACAGCAGCGGCAGCAGCAGGCTCTATGCCATAAGTTTCTTTAAGGTAGGTAGCCAGTTCGTTTACTTCCTTTACAGAAAGTTCAACCAGTTGATCGCCAATTGCTTTAATGTCAGCCATGTTTTAATAAAAGTTAATTGTTCTTAATTCGATTCTTTAGATTTTTTTTCCTCCAATGCCTTCACAATTCCAGCTACTTTATGCGGACTGCTCATCAGCGCAGAAATTACATTCTTAGCAGGTGATTGCAGAAGTGCAATGATATCTCCGATCAGCTCATTCTTAGACTTGAGCTGGCTCAATGCCTCAAGACTTTCGTCTCCGAGGAAAAGTGCAGTGTCTATGGAAGCAGCCTTCAAAACGGGTTTCACTCCGCTCTGTTTCTTTCTATAATCTTTAATGACTTTCGCAGGTAGATTGCCAACTTCACCGGCAAATATTACTCCTGAAAATCCATGTAATACCTCAAATATCTCTGAGAAATCAGACTTTTGTTTCTCAAGAGCTTTGCGGATGAGTGTGTTTTTAAATACACCATACTCTACTCCATTGTCGTAACACAATCTCCTGAATGCGTTTACCTGAGCCACAGTAAGGCCAGAAGCATCAGTGATGTAGAATGTTTGGCTGGCTGAAAATTTATCAGCAAGCTTTTCGATAATATTTGCTTTTTCGTCCCTGGTCATAACTTTTAAATACCTGGAATTGAACTTTTGTCTACAATAATACCGGGGCTCATTGTTGAAGAAATGCTAATGCTTTGGAAGTAAGTTCCTTTTGCAGAAGCCGGCTTCATTTTGGCTACGGTTTGAATAAGCTCCATTGCATTCTCCTTTAATTTTTCAGGAGTAAATGAAGTTTTACCAATGCTGGCGTGAATAATGCCAGTTTTATCAACTCTAAAATCAATCTTACCTTGCTTTACATCCTTAACCGCTTTTGCTACATCCATAGTAACGGTTCCGGCTTTCGGATTTGGCATTAAACCTCTTGGCCCAAGTACCTTTCCCAGCTTACCTACTTTTGCCATAACAGTGGGCATGGTAATGATCACGTCAATATCTGTCCAGCCAGTTTCAATCTTCTGAACGTAATCATCTAAACCAACATGTTCAGCTCCGGCATCAATCGCCTCTTGCTGCTTATCAGGTGTGCAAAGCACCAGTACACGTACCGTCTTACCGGTACCATGTGGCAGCGCAACAACTCCCCTCACCATTTGATCTGATTTCTTAGGATCAACTCCCAATCGAATATCAACATCAACAGAGGCATCAAATTTTGTGAAGGTAATGTCTTTCACAAGGGCTGACGCATCCTCAAGAGAGTACTCTTTCTCAGCATTGTACTTCTCTAATACGGCCTTTCTATTTTTTGATAACTTTCCCATTGTTTTAATCAATTATCCCAAGGAGCTGGTCCTGTTACTGTTACACCCATGCTTCTTGCTGTGCCAGCCACCATTTTCATAGCCGATTCAACCTTAAATGCATTTAGATCAGCCATCTTAGTTTGTGCTATGGTTTTGATCTGATCCCAGGTTATTGAACCCACCTTGTTTCTGTTCGGTTGTGCAGAACCTTTGTCTTTTTTAATTGCTTCTAAAATCAGGTTGGCTGCTGGTGGGGTTTTTATTACAAAATCAAAGCTCTTGTCATTGTAAATTGTAATTAACACCGGCAATACCTGACCTTGCTTGTCTTGTGTTCTTCCATTGAACTGCTTACAGAAGTCCATAATGTTCAAACCCTTTGAACCCAAAGCAGGGCCAATTGGAGGTGCGGGATTAGCCTGACCACCTTTTACCTGTAATTTTAGATATCCTATAATTTCCTTTGCCATTGTATGACTAGTCTACCTTTTCTACTTGCATATAATTCAACTCAACAGGTGTGTTTCTTCCAAAAATCTTCACCATTACATTGAGTTTCTTTTTCTCTTCAAAGATCTCTTCAACTGTTCCGGTGAACCCGCTGAAAGGACCATCCATTACTTTCACCGACTCCCCTTTAATAAAAGGTGTCTCCAACTTCTCTTCAAACTCATCAATCTCCTCAACCTTGCCCAGTATTCTGTTAATTTCAGACTGCCTTAGTGGAACTGGCGTTTTTGAATCTCCACTACTTCCTCCCCCCAAAAAACCTATCACACCAGGTGTATTTTTTACCACATGGCTGGCTTCTCCGTTAGTTAAATCGGCCGAAACCAAAACATAACCAGGGAAGAAGTTGCGTTCACGAACGCGTTTCTTTCCGTTACGCATTTCATAAACCTTCTCAGAGGGTATTAAAACCTGTGGGATATATTCACCCAGTTTTTCGATTTCAATTTCAGATTCCAGGTAAGACTTTACTTTCTTCTCCTGCCCACTGATCACCCTGAGTACGTACCACTTCAGTTCACCCATTGTTTTAATCTCTAAGGTTAACGAAGCTCACGATAAAACCACTCCAAACTCTTTTCAAAGCCCAAGTCAATTACCCCGATTATCAATGCAAAAATCAATGAGGCAACCAAAACAAGAATTGCGCTACTTTGCAAATCATTGTACTTGGGCCAAGTAACCTTGTATCGCATCTCCTCGAAGCTCTCCAGTATATAAGTCTTAAGTTTTTGCATTTATCAGGAACCTTGCTTAAGCTTTCTCAAATTCTTAATTATCTTATAAAAATCAGGCAAAAGCCCTCATTTCTGCGTTTTATTGAATAGCTAATCTCCAAAATTGCACGGGTGGAGAGACTCGAACTCCCAGCCTGCGGTTTTGGAGACCGCTGCTCTGCCAATTGAGCTACACCCGTAAAAAATACCCCTGAAGCTCAAAAGGACTGCAAAGGTATAAGAATATCTATAGAAAACAAAAGCGTTACTGAAAATTCAGTAACGCTTTTCACTGGGTTTTAGCGTGTTAATCCAATATCTCAGTAACCTGACCAGAGCCTACAGTACGGCCTCCTTCGCGGATCGCGAAACGTAAACCTTTCTCCATGGCAATCTTATTGATCAGTTGAACTTCGATAGTTACATTATCACCAGGCATAACCATCTCTACTCCCTGAGGAAGCATGATTTCACCGGTAACGTCAGTCGTACGGAAGTAGAATTGAGGGCGATATTTGTTAAAGAATGGTGTGTGACGACCACCCTCTTCCTTGCTCAATACGTAAACTTCAGCCTTAAATTTGGCATGGGGCGTTACTGAGTTAGGTTTACAAATAACCATTCCTCTCTTTATATCTACTTTTTCAATACCGCGTAACAACAGTCCTACGTTATCGCCAGCCTCACCTCTGTCAAGTATTTTACGGAACATCTCCACACCTGTAACAGTAGACGTTAGGTTTTCAGCTCCCATTCCAAGTATCTGCACTGGGTCACCAGAGTTGATGATGCCACGCTCAATACGGCCGGTAGCAACTGTACCACGACCAGTAATTGAGAATACGTCTTCCACAGGCATCAAGAAGTCTTTGTCGATTAGACGAACAGGTAGCGGAATATAATCATCCACAGCCTGCATAAGCTCTTCTACTTTTTCAACCCACTTGGCGTCTCCATTCAACGCACCAAGAGCAGAACCTCTTACAATTGGTATATCATCGCCTGGGAAATCATAATAAGTAAGTAATTCTCTTATTTCCATTTCAACCAGATCAAGCAATTCCGGATCATCAACCAAGTCTACCTTGTTCATGAAAACCACAACTGCTGGTACACCTACCTGACGCGCAAGCAGGATGTGCTCACGAGTTTGAGGCATTGGCCCATCTGTAGCTGCCACTACTAGGATAGCACCGTCCATCTGAGCAGCACCAGTAACCATGTTCTTAACATAGTCAGCGTGACCAGGACAGTCTACGTGTGCGTAGTGTCTGTTCACGGTCTGGTATTCCACGTGAGAAGTGTTGATTGTAATACCCCTTTCTTTTTCTTCGGGTGCATTATCGATTGATGAAAAGTCTCTTTCAGATGCGAGACCCTTTGATGCAAGCACTTTTGTGATTGCAGCAGTAAGCGTAGTTTTTCCATGGTCTACGTGACCAATTGTTCCCACGTTAACGTGTGGTTTGGAACGGTCAAACGTTTCTTTTGCCATATTTGAAAATTCCTTTAGTTTTTAGTGTACAAAGTTTATTTTTCTATTCAAAAAAGGAGTTAAACCCCTGATTTTCAATTTAATTGAGCCGTTGATGGGAATTGAACCCACGACCTCTTCCTTACCAAGGAAGTGCTCTACCCCTGAGCTACAACGGCTTTTCCCTGGTATTAGGTCTCAGGCATTAACATTTTTAACAACCTAAGCTCTAATGCCCAACGCCTAAGTATCTTTAGAGCGGGAGACGAGGCTCGAACCCGCGACCTACAGCTTGGAAGGCTGTCGCTCTACCAACTGAGCTACTCCCGCAAGAACTAATTCAAAATTCAAAATTTTGAAAATTGAACTAAAAATGTGGGGAGAGCAGGATTCGAACCTGCGAAGACATAAGTCAACAGATTTACAGTCTGTCCTCGTTGGCCGCTTGAGTATCTCCCCGCAAACCCTCATTCAAAGGTTAAAATCAAATTTAGAACGACTTAAAAGCCCCTCCTGAACAATCTTCAGGATGGGGCTTTTTAAAGAGAGTGCAAAATTATACGGTTTTTTGTTTTAGTCAAACATTTTAGAGAAAGCACAAAACTTAATTTTTGACTTACATGATTACGATTTCCTTAATCTGGGCACCGGGGTAATCATCAAAAATGCGCTTGAGAAGCAGTTCTTTGTTCAAAGAGAGTTCATGTTTGAGGGAAGGTGAGCTGATTTCCACAAATAATACATGGTTTCGTATAAAAATTCTTTTGGATTTTTCAGCTGCCGGAGCCCCAACAATCTTTGGCCAATTATCAACAAGGGTCTGCTCATTGAACTTATCCTCAATGTGATAACGCCTGAGCATGTCACGAATGGCATCGCCCAGAGGCGTAAACTCTTTCTTATTTTTGTCGGTCTCTCTCATAGGCATTGCATACTCCGTCTTTTATCAATCTGAAATCAGCCTTCATATCCAATTTACGAAAAATCGCGGTAGTTCGCTCCACGCGGGCATCGGTGATAAATATTTGCGCCTGATGCTCTTGCCCAAGTAAAGTGAGTAAATGACTAATTCTATGGTCATCAAGCTTATCAAAAATATCATCGAGTAGAATCAAGGGATTAAATCCTTTTATTTCCTTGAGCAGGAGAAACTGAGCTAATTTAAGGGCTATAACGAAGCTCTTTTGCTGGCCTTGTGAACCAAATTTTTTCAGCTCATAGCTGTTTAATGAAAAGTTAAGATCGTCTCTATGTATGCCTCTGTGAGTTCGCTGTAACGACAGGTCGGTCTTAATATTAGCATGAAGAATATCCTTCAGATCATTATTCTGATGCAAATCTGATTTATAGTCGATTGCGGGGTGTTCGACCCTTTTGCCCAACAGTTGATTATAAATTTTCTGAAATAAAGGGATAAGTTGATCAACAAAATTTTGTCGTGCCTTATAAACAATGAGCGCTGAGCTTGACAATTGCTCATTATAAACATCAATCATCTCCTGATCAAAATTAGCTCCTTCAGCAAAAGATTTAAGAAGGGAATTTCTCTGTTTAAGTGCACGATTATATAACATCAATTCACTTAAATATACTTTGTCAGTTTGAGCCAAGGTGGTATCTATAAATTTTCTTCTTATTTCTGAACTTTCTCTTATCAGGTCAGTGTCATAAGGACTGATTAAAACAATTGGGTAGTTACCTATATGTTCAACGTACTTAAACTGGGGCAAATCATTGATGGAGAGTTGTTTTCTACTCCCCTCGTGTAAAGCCAAAAGTACATCAGAAGAAGCATCGTTTTTAACGAAGTTTCCTTTGATCTTAAACCCTTGTTCACCATGCTTGATGCTTTGTGTATCATTCAGTCCAAATGCACTTCTGGTAAGAGAAAGCATATGAACAGCATCCAACAGATTGGTCTTGCCTGAGCCATTATCCCCAAGAAAGCAGGTTATCTGCCCTTGAAAGATTAGATTCGCCTCAGCGTAATTCCTGAAATTAAAGAGATTGAGCTTTTCAAGGCGCATTTATAATTTTTACTAATTTCGCAATCTGCAACAGAAATAAAGTACAAAGCAAAGGACAATATTATGGCAACTAAAACCAAAGGCAAGGCAAAGACTGCTAAATCGCCCGAAAAGAAGAAAGGTGGGTTCGATAAAGACACTTATTTATTCTGGTTTGAAAGCATGCTGTTGATGCGCAAGTTTGAAGAACGTGCAGGACAGCTTTATGGCCAACAAAAAATTAAGGGTTTTTGTCACTTGTATATTGGTCAAGAGGCTTGTGTGGCCGGTGCTGTAACTGCCTTAACCAAGGATGATAACTGGATTACCGCCTATCGCGACCATGCACATCCGCTAGGTTTGGGTTCTGATCCCAAGGCCATAATGGCGGAACTGTATGGAAAAGAAACAGGTATATCTAAAGGTAAGGGTGGCTCTATGCATATGTTTGATAAGGAGCGCAATTTCTTTGGGGGCCATGGTATAGTAGGCGGTCAGATTCCTTTAGGGGCAGGAATAGCATTTGCGGAAAAGTATAATAAGACCAAGAATCTTTGCATCTGTTATATGGGTGATGGGGCCGTTAGGCAGGGTGCATTTCATGAAGCGCTGACCATTGCCATGGCATGGAAGCTACCGGTAATTTTTGTAATCGAAAATAACGGATATGCTATGGGTACTTCGGTAAAACGCACATCAAACGTTACTGAATTATATAAACTGGGATCAGCTTATGACATGCCATCTGAGCCTGTTGATGGAATGAGTGTTGAAGCAGTACACGAAGCGGTTGCCAAGGCGGCTGACAGGGCGCGAAAAGGTGATGGACCTACTTTGTTAGAATTCAGAACCTATCGTTACAAAGGCCACTCAATGTCCGACCCAGGTAAATACCGCACAAAGGAAGAAGTTGAACAGTATAAGTCTAAAGACCCTGTAGAAGTTGTTCGCAATACTGTTATAAAAAATAAGTACGCCAGTGAGAAAGAAATTGAGAAGATAGAGCAAAGGGTAAAGGAGCAGGTTGAAGAAAGCGTAAAGTTTGCTGAAGAATCAGCATTCCCCGATCCCTCAGAAGCCCTTACCGATGTTTACGCTGAAGAGAACTACCCCTTCATCTTTGGCTAAACTTCAGCGTTTGCTAAATAATTAACAATTAGTAGTTTTGCCACCCCGTAAGGCAAGGTTTGCTTTGCGGATGAATTATAGAGATATGGCTAAAAAGCAGCAACCTAAAAGCGGAGATTTACTGGAGAACCCAGAAGCATTGGCAGAAAAACTGTCGAGCACAGAAGCATTTATTGAAGAAAATCCTAAACTCATCATAGGTATCGCAGGTGCATTAGCATTAGTGATTGCAGGGTATTTTGGTTTTCAATATTATATAGACAACCAGAATAATTTAGCTCAAAGCGAAATGTTCCAGGCCATTTATTATTTCGAATCAGACAGTATTGATTTTGCTCTTAATGGAGATGGGAACAATCTCGGCTTTCTTGCCATCATGGAAGATTACCCAAGAACGGAAGCATCCAACCTTGCTAACTATTATGCTGGTGTTAGTTATATGAAAAAAGGTAACTACAGTCTTGCCATATTATATCTTGAAGATTTTTCAACTAAGGATTTGCTGGTTCAGGCAAGAGCATATAGCTTAATTGGTGACGCTTACATGGAACAACAGGATTACACTAACGCTGTAAAGTTTTATAATAGAGCCGCTAATTATAAACCTAACAAATTCTTCAGTCCGGTTTATCTCATGAAAGCCGCATTGGCATACGAGAAGCTTGAAGATAAAGCAAAAGCCATTGCCGCTTACCAAAAGATCATTGAGGAGTATTGGGACAGCAGCGAAGTGCAAAACGCAAAAAAATATAAAGCGCGATTGGAAGACCTGGCTTCCTGATCAAGAAAATACTTTAGCTAAAGGGAATGAATCATCATTCCCTTTTCTATTTTTGGTAAAACATCCGTGCAATGGCTGGTCCGCTAAAATCTTCATCATCCTCCATTAATAAATCCCATCTTCATTCAAAAAAGGTAGCCATAGTAGTTGCTAATTGGAATGAAGATGTAACTGGTGCTTTATATCAATCGGCCTTTAATACATTGAAAAATCATGGTATTGCGGTCGAAAATATTATTTCAAAAAAAGTACCCGGCAGTTTTGAATTAACACTTGGCGCACAATGGATGGCTCAACAAAATGATATTGATGCGGTGATTTGCCTGGGTTGTGTAATTCAAGGTGAAACACCACACTTTGACTACATATGCCAAGCAGTTGCTTATGGCATCACAGAGTTGAATATCAAATTCAATAAGCCTGTAGTATTTGGTGTACTTACCACAATAAATAAACAACAAGCTTTGGATCGAGCAGGGGGCAAGTTTGGAAACAAGGGAGAAGAAGCAGCACTAACCGCCATCGAAATGTTGACTTTAAAATAATTCAGGGAAGAATAACGTCTTCCCTGAATTAGATATAACTACATATTTTTTACAATTTCTTTACCGAACTCCGAGCACTTTAACAACGTAGCGCCTTCCATTAAGCGGTGAAAATCGTAGGTAACTCTTTTGGATGAAATGGCTGCTTCCAATCCTTTATAAATTAAATCAGCGGCCTCTAACCAGCCCATGTACTCAAACATCATCACGCCTGAAAGTATAACAGAGCCTGGGTTAACTTTATCCTGACCTGCATATTTAGGGGCGGTGCCATGTGTTGCTTCAAAAATGGCATGTCCGGTGGTGTAGTTAATGTTACCTCCCGGAGCTATTCCAATTCCACCAACAATAGCAGCCAGGGCATCAGAAACATAGTCGCCATTCAAATTTAATGTGGCCACTACCGAATACTCATCAGGCCTTAGAAGAATTTGTTGTAAGAATGCATCAGCTATAACATCTTTTACTATCACCTTATGTCCATTCTTTTCAATTACCTGCCATGGTCCGCCATCAAGATCTTTAGCACCGTAAGATTTTTTAGCCAACTCATAACCCCAATCACGAAAAGCACCCTCTGTATATTTCATGATGTTGCCCTTGTGTACTAAAGTAACGCTTGGCTTTTTTTGATTAATCGCATAATCCAAAGCTGCTTTAACTAATCTCTCTGTTCCATCTCTTGAAACAGGTTTAATTCCAAATCCAGAAGTTTTTGGAAAGCGGATTTTCTTAAATCTCGAGGCAAACTGCTGACTCAAAATTTCAGCAAATTTTTTCGCCTCATCAGTGCCTTCTTCAAATTCAATACCCGCGTAAATATCTTCTGTGTTTTCACGAAAGATCACCATATCTGTCTTCTGAGGTTCTTTTACCGGAGAAGGCACACCTTTGAACCAGCGCACCGGACGAACACAGGCATACAGATCCAATTCCTGACGCAAGGCCACATTCAGTGATCGGATACCACCGCCCACTGGCGTGGTTAAAGGTCCTTTAATACCTACCAGGTATTCTTTAAAGACATTTAACGTCTCTTCAGGTAGCCAGTTACCGGTTTGATTAAATGCCTTTTCACCAGCAAGTACTTCTTTCCAGTTGATCTTTCTTTTTCCTCCATATGCTTTCTCTACTGCTGCATCCATTACCAGCTTTGAGGCCGGCCATATGTCAACACCTGTGCCATCGCCTTCAATAAATGGAATTGTAGGATTATCGGGTATTGTAAGTTTGCCGTTTGAAATGCTAATTTTCTGATCGCTCATTATAATTCTCTTTTTTAGGTACAAAATTTGAATGAGGGCGAAGATAAATAATCCAACGTCTAAAGAAAAAAGTATTTATTATCTTGTTAGCTATGCATCGTAAAAGAATCATTTGTATTGCCATTTGCCTGTTAAGCTGTTTATGCAATTTTGCGCAAACTTCGCAAATCTGCCTTACAGTAGATGAAAGCAAGCTTTTAGATCAGATCAATGCCTATAGAAAAACAAAAAAACTAAACCCAATCCCTTACTCAGAAAAGCTTACCGCAGTGGCACAAACTCATGCAAAAGACCTGGAAGTAAACTATACATTTGACCCGAAGAATGAGTGTAACCCACATAGCTGGTCGGATAAGGGAAATTGGACTTCCTGCTGTTATACTAATGATCACAAAGAAGCCGAGTGTATGTGGAACAAACCAATGGAGATAAGTGGATATTCAAGCAGCGGATACGAAATTGCCTTTTATCATTCCGATCGGGCCACCGCAAATGACGCCTTGGCGGGCTGGAAACTAAGTAAATCGCATAACGAACTGCTGATCAATCAAGGTATCTGGCAAAAAATAAATTGGAAAGCTATAGGAATAGGAATTTACGGCAAATACGCCACGGTATGGTTTGGTGAGATTGAAGACAATGCTCCAAAAATTATTTGCAGCGACTAGTAACTTTCTTCTTTGTTAGGAAAATTCTTGCCTTTAATATCTTCAATGTATTTCCTAACGGCATCTGTAACTATTGTGCTAAGGTCTGCATACCTTCTTAAAAATCTGGGTTGAAAATCTTGTGTAATGCCCAGCATGTCCTGCATAACTAAAACTTGTCCATCAACCTCAGCGCCTGCGCCAATACCAATTACCGGGATATCAATACTGTTGGCCACCTGTTGTGCAAGTTTTGATGGAATTTTTTCCAGAACAAGCGCAAAGCAACCGAGATCATCAAGCAGCTTGGCATCTTCCAGTAATTTAATTGCCTCAGCTTCTTCTTTAGCGCGTACCGAATAGGTGCCAAATTTGTAAATCGATTGTGGTGTTAAACCCAAATGACCCATTACAGGAATACCGGCAGTTAAAATTCTTTCCACCGATTCTTTGATTTCTTTGCCTCCTTCAAGCTTTACGGCATGCGCGCCTGACTCTTTCATGATTCGAATGGCAGATCGCAATGCTTCACTTGAATTACCCTGGTAGGTTCCAAATGGCATGTCGACTACAACCAATGAACGTTTCACTGCTTTGATTACCGATGATGCATGGTATATCATCTGGTCTAGCGTGATCGGTAAAGTAGTTTCATTACCCGCCATCACATTAGAGGCTGAATCCCCAACAAGAATTACATCCATACCAGCGGCATCTATTAACTTAGCCATAGAAAAATCATATGCTGTAAGCATAGAAATTTTTTCACCCCTGCTTTTCATTTCTTGCAACTGGTGTGTGGTGATTTTCTTTAACTCTTCTTTATGAAAAGGCATCGGCTGAATATGTAAATAAAATTATCAAAGCAGGTAAACGGACATCTCTTTACCAAGCACTACCTGCACATGCTCTTTTAGGGTTGTGGCCAATTCATAGCCTGTGTATTTTACTTGTACAGGAAAAGCAGTATGACTTCTATTTACCAAAACTGCTACTTCAATTCTTTTAATTTCTACATTTAAAAAAGGTTTTAAGGCATAGGCGAATGTACGGCCTGTATTTGACACATCGTCAACCAATACTACACTTTTCCTTTTGTATTCCGATTCCTTTTTGTCAGTATTGATTTCACCTTGCTGAGGGGCCGTTTTATTCAAAGATACTTTAATGAGATTTACTGACAGATCAGATATTCTCTCAATTTCCTTCGAAAGTAATTTTGCTAATTCATAACCTTGCCCATCAATACCGGCAATGATAATTTCTTTTTCAGAAAAATTATTTTCAAAAATTTCGAAGGCCATCCTGCGAATCTTTTGTTTTACCTGCTGTGGATTCAGGATGAGTGTTTTTTCAACAATCATATATCAATCAGGAATGGGCAATACCTTACTGTCTTTAAATGTAGATAGTATCACAAGCGACTGCATACTATCTACAACATCAATGTTTGTAACCTTATCGAGCATTAATTGCTGATACGAAGGAATGTCTGTACTTACGATTTTTAATATAAAATCGCCAGCACCTGTGATATGATGACATTCTATTACCTCTTCAATTTTTGCTATTGACTTTATGAACTTCTCGATGTTTTCTTTATTGTGCCCCTTCAAATTCACCATAACAAAAGTACTTACCCCCAAGCCCACACTTAGGTGGTTAACAGTGGCATGATAACTTTTAATTATACCCGATTGCTCCAGTTTCTTTACACGCTCTAGTGTCGGAGCGGGCGAAAGACCTATTTCTTGTGCAAGCTGGGCATTGGTGATATTGGCATTGGCTTGTAGAATCTCCAATATCTTACGATCGATTTTATCTAATTTGATGGTGCTGCGCATACAAAATATTATTTGGCGACAAGTTAATTATAAAAATAAAAATTCTGTATAGCTAGTGCTGTGTATTTTCAAAAAATGAAGCCAAGTGGCTCATCGGATTACAGAAATGCGGAATACCTTAAGCTCACCTGTCCGCTCATCCTGGCATTTGAGTAAATAAATCCCTGGCGACATGTCGTCCAAGTCAAGCGCTAGCTGGTTTAATCCCGCGCTTACATTCAGGCTTTTTTCGAGCAAAATGGCTCCACTTTGATTTGTGAATACTACGTTAAGCCTTGTGCTTTGCTCGGTTATTAATTCCATAAACAGCCTTTGGCGCACCGGGTTAGGATAGGGATGAAATACTATAAGGCGTTCTTCTAAGTTTAAACAAAGGATGTTGTTGTCTGTATTTATATCCCCATCAATAATTACTTCAGCACACATGAATTTTAAATCCATGGTTGTTGAAGCAAACCCAACATCGAATAAAGCATTGAATAGCTCACCCGGTGCAATTATTTCCGTAAACATTTTTTGTAGTACAACCGGGCCACCAACATTTACACGCACACTAAAACCAGAAACAAAAGCATTGCTGTTGTTTTGAAGCACAACAACTACATTGGTTATTCCTGCATTGGTCTGAAGCAAAACATTTTTTACTTCCAGGTCAATCACCGGATCTACCACACTTATCAAGGTGCTTTCTACGTCTTCACAACCCTGCTCATTTCCTGCAATTAAGTCAACGATAAAGTCACCAGTAGTATTAAAAGTATAAGCTAAGTCAGTTGAGTTAAATACAACTTCAGGCTCCTCAAAAATTGTCCAGGTAAAAGCATTGCTATGTTGTGAGTTATTTATAAAATTTACCTGCAAAGGTATTGCACCAAAAACAGTGTTGGTTGAAAAGCTGGATTGAGGTGCAGGCACAACATTAATATCTCTTGTGATACCAAACTCGCAACCCTCTTCGGTTAGTACGTTCAATCCAACAGGGGTTAGTCCTGTATTATTAAAAACGTAATTGAGTGATTCTCCTTCAAATTCCTGTCCCGCTATACTCCAGGTAAAAGTTTGAATGGGATCTGTCACATAAGCTTGTACTTCTTCTTGAAAAATTGATTCGAAACCAACACAATTTTTGGTATAGCTATAATCAAGCTGAGGCGCCCCTTGAACGGTAATGCTTTTCAATGCTGTATCTATGCACCCGTTGCTTGCGGTAATTGTTAACGAAACAGTATAATCTCCAGGGTTGTCAAAATTATAATTGATGCTTGGTGACGAAAACTGCGTATTTTCTATCAGCCAATTGTATTGTGCAATTTCACCACCACCGTTTGCTACAGAAAAGTTTGTAAAATCTACGCCATTCATCACACATGCAGCTGAATTCTCGAAATCGGCTATCGGTGAGGGAAGAATGTTCACTTCTTGAGTAACCGTTGCAGAACAATTTTCATCTGTAGTAACTGTCAGGCTCACGTCATAATTTCCGGGTTCTTCAAATATTTTGCTGGGATTTTGCAATTCAGAAAAGGTATCTCCGAAATTCCAAAACCATGAGGCCAGGTTGCTGTCGTCAGGATTAG
>CAZVFM010000006.1:0-26453 GCA_964626095.1 uncultured Roseivirgaceae bacterium
GGTGTGATGCCCATTTTCTTAAGCACCAAATCAGAAATATCAAGCTTCTCATTGGCATATAATACTACATCTAATCCGCCCAACTGTTGATTGATCACTAGGTCGAAGCCATTCTCTTTAGCTACTTCCTCTATGGTTTTACCTACTTTCTCGTAAATAGGATTCATAAGTGCTTCTGATTTCTTCTGCAGGGTGTTTTGTGCGTCTTGCTCAAGTTGCTGCAAATTTTGTTGCATTTGCGTGAGCTCTCGCTCTTCGTTCTGCCTTACAGCTTCAATCATATTTGGTGCATTCTTTTGATATTCAGCCACCTTAGCTTGAAAGGTTTGTGCTTTAGTTTTTAGCTGATTTTGCAATTGCGTATTTAACGATTGCAGTTCTGCTTCAATCTGCTTTGACTCTGGCATAAAACTGAAGATGTAATCAACATCAGCATAACCCATTTTTACACCTGTAGTTTGAGCGTTTGAACTAAATGCCGTGGCAATTATTGCCAACAGAAATACTATTACTCTGGTCTTCATTCGTTTGAATTTAATTTAATTACTTAATCGTATCATTTGGGTCGCCCAGGCCAAGCTCTTCCAGCACAAAGTCTGTATAGTCATGTCGAGGGTCTGTATAAATCATTACTAAGTCACTTGCCTTGTCAAAGATAAAGGCCAGTCGTTTTTGTTTACTTACTTTTTCTACTGCTTCAAACACTTTGTCTTGCAGGGGTTTAATCAATTCCTGTTTTTTAAGAAAGTAGAGCCCGTCAACTCCGAAAACCTTGTTTTGGTATTCCTTCATTGCGTTTTCCATTTCCTTTATTTCTGTTAAACGTTCCTGCTTCATTTCGGATGTCAGCAAAACCTCCTCGGCCTGTAGGGAATTGTATTTTGATCCAATTTCCCTGGCCATCTCCACAACTTCTTTTTCCCAAAGGGCTGCTAATCTACCCATTTCATCCTGTGCTTTCCGGTATTCCGGCATTTTGCTCAGGATAAAATCCGAATCAATGTAGCCGAACTTCTGAGCATGGACAAAATTCAGGCCGAAAAATGCCAGTACAATTATTAGGGCGCTTTGTTTCATAATTATCTGATTTGCTGCCCGATCGTGAAATGGAATTGCGAACCGCTTTTCACAGTACTGCCTGGCAGGGTATCAAATCCATAAGCCCAATTCAACCCTATAAGGCCGAATGCCGGCATAAACAGTCGTGCGCCAAATCCACTTGAACGGTACAAATTAAACGGATTGAACTCCGCATAATTGTTCCAATTGTTTCCAGCCTCAATAAAAGCCAGGCCATATATTGTGGCCGCATTGCTTGTAGTAATTGGATACCTCAACTCTAATCCAAGTTTAGTATAGGCTATACCCCCATCAATATCTCTTTGGTTCTGATCTGGTGGACGTTGCTGCCCAAAATATGGAGGAGTCACCGCATTATCCAAATAGCCCCTTAAGCCAATAATTTCCTGTCCTAGCAAGAACGAAGCAAAACCACCCGCCAAACCAGCTCCGCCCAACGTAAATCGTTCGAAAGGCCCCACCCCTGTTCGGCTGTTATACGATCCAATTATTCCTGTGTGTAATTTTGTTTCAAGCACCAGACCGGGCTTGTTTTCCTTTCTCCGTGTAAGTGCCACATAGTACTTTGCATCAAACATCCACTTATGAAACTCAAGCCATTTGTAACGCTCTTCGTTGCTGGCCTCCGCATAATTCAAATTATTAAACGAAGAGTAGGGTGGTGTTAAGGAAAGACTCAATGAAATACTTGAGCCTGCCCCTGGATACATGGGATTATCAATACTGTTTCTTGCCAGTGTAGTATTGAACTGCACGCTGTTTGAAATACCATCAGCGAAACTGAAACCTTGCTGCCAGTTTTCAAGTGTATAACGCAAAAACGAAAGTGAATTTGTAAGTGTAAAATAATTATCAGGTACCTGCAATTGTCTTCCTAGACCAATCGTCACTCCTTGCATGCCCAGTGTTGCGTCAAAATTTCTGAATCGGTCTCGCGGATTAAAGCCTAAGCCAAAACCGAATGGATTGCTAAAGTTGGCGCGCGTAATTGAGTTATTATAACTTACTGAAAATGATTGTGGCTTCTTCCCCCCGAGCCAGGGCTCGGTGAATGAAATATTATAACTCTGGAATGAGCGACCATTGGCTTGCAACCTTACACTAAATCGTTGACCATCTCCAACAGGAAGCGGCCTCCACTTGTCGAACTTAGGAACATTGCGCAATGAAAAATTATTGAATGAAAGACCAAGTGTACCTACGAACCCAAATGCGCCTCCCCAGCCTCCAGAAAGTTCAATCTGATCGTTAGATTGTTCTTCCAAATTCCATGTAATATCCACCGTTCCTTTAACAGGATTGGGGGCAAATTCAGGATTGATATTTTCTGGATTAAAATATCCCATTTGTGAGAGTCTTTGCTGCGACATGATCAAATCACTCCTTCTGAATTTCTGGCCAGGAAGTGTAGTAAGTTCTCTTCTGATTACATGGTCACTTGTTCTGTCATTACCTGTGATGAACACGTTATCAATGGTAGCCTGATCTCCTTCTACTATTCGCATCTCTATATCTATGGAGTCTCCCTCAACTGCTACCTCATAAGGTTTGATATCAAAAAAGAGATAACCATCATCCATATAAAGCCCACTGATATCGAGCCCACGTTGGTTAAAGTGTATCTTCTTTTCAATCAGTTCACGGTTATACACATCGCCCTTTTGTATATCAAGCACATCACTTAAAACCTTATCTGTATAAACATAATTTCCCACCCAGGTAATGTCTCTAAAATAATACTTAGGTCCCTCGTCTACGTTTAAACTAATATTGATTGAACGGTTGTCGTGATTGTAAATCGTATCAAATAGTATTTCGGCATCTCTAAAGCCCCTCGTGTTATAAAATTCAATGACATTCTTTTTGTCGTCATTATAATCGTTATTAATGAATTTCGAGCCGTTGAGAAAATTGAGTTTAACCTGATCTGCCGCAAACTCTTTAATATCTCTATAGCTGAGTTCATTTCTTGTTGTAAAGAACTCTTTTACTTTTGATGGGCGCAAAGCAAGTGCTTCTTCAATAATTGTTCTGGGTAAGCGAATGCGGGCTCTTTCTTTTGTGCCCTTCATTTTGCCTTTCAACTTCCCGTCAGCAATATTTTCGTTGCCTACAAATTCAATCTTATTGATTTTAACTTTTGATTTAGGATCAACGATAATGCGCAGCCGCATGCCATCACTATTGATGGTGTCGCGTTCCTGCATAATTTTTACTTCAGTATTAAGAAAGCCTTTTTTAACATAGTGTTTCTTAACAGCTAGCTCAGTATTGCGCACAAGTGCATCGTTCACAATTTTACCTCTGTTAAGGTTGAGTTCTTCTCTTATAGTAGATTCCTGACCCTTGGGAATCCCTTCAAATGTATAGCCAGTAAGTCTTGGACGTTCTGAAAGTTCGATTACCAGGTACACATTATCTCCTTCGATTCGCTCCGCCCTAATAACTACATCTCCTACCAGGCCTAACTTCCAAAGTTTTCTAACGGCACCCGTGATGGCGTCTCCAGGTATTTTAATTTTATCGCCTACACGTAAACCAGTAAGTGAGACAATAGAGTTCTTATCTAAAATATTTAAGCCTGTAACTTCTATTCCACCAATGATGTATTCGGATGGATTGGCGTAATTAAGATTAACATCGGTCCCGCCAGGGGTAGTGGTCCTTCGCCTGAATTGTGCTGAAGCACTGGTAACAATAAAAATCGTTAGTAATAAAAATAAAACTAATTGGCGCATAATTAAATAGGGTTCACTTGCTCACTAATCTTTCCAAACCTTCGTTCCCTTTTCTGATAAGAACAAATTGCTTCATAAAGATCTTCCTTACGGAAGTCAGGCCACAATGTATTGGTAATAAAAATTTCGGTATAGGCCATTTGCCACAATAAAAAATTACTGATCCGCATTTCTCCACTGGTGCGTATCAATAGTTCGGGATCAGGAATACCAGCAGTTTGCAAATGACTTTCAAACATTTTTTCGTCTATATCTTCTGCATGCAGTCTGCCGCTTTGTACTTTGTATGCAATCTCTTTAAGTGCCTTCATAATTTCCCATCTGCCGCTATAACTTAATGCTAAGATGACAATTAGCCCCTTATTGTTGCTTGTCTCTTTTACTGCATCAATTAAATTCTTCTGGCATTCCTCAGGTAAGTTTCCCAGCTCACCAATTGCTATTAATTTAACATCTTTCTCTTTAAGCGATTCTATTTCCTTTCTAAGGGTATTAACGAGTAATTCCATTAAACTGTCGACCTCATCCTTGGGTCTTGACCAGTTTTCTGTAGAAAAAGCATATAGGGTAAGGTACTTTACCCCTAATTCTCCGCATCCTTCTGTTACTTCCCTAACGGCCTTTACGGCATTTCTATGGCCGAAAATGCGAGCTGCTCCCTTCTTTTTTGCCCATCGGCCATTGCCATCCATAATAACGGCTATGTGTTTGGGTAAATTATTCGGGTCTATATGTTCTTTAGAATTAGCCAAGGGCAGCAAAATTAGCCTATTTTATATAAAAATGAGAAAAGAATTAAATTATCAGCGATAAGGGTTTTTAGGGCACGGGATCTCGTAAAAAGTGTGTGTTAATGTTAGGCCGAGAAAGTAATAATTGTCATTATCGTAGCGATTGCCATACTGGTAATTTTTAACCGACTGATCTCCAACGGAAATATTATCCAGATAATCAAAAAAGGTCTTTCTGATGCCAAATTCCAACCCAACATACCATTTGGGATTAACATTGTATTTAAAACCAAGCCCAAAAGGAATGGCAGCCTGTACATTACTGTATTCAGCATTTTTCTCATCATTTCCTGAAATACCAAAGATGCCGAAGCCGGCAAAAATATATGGGGTAAAAAATAATCTCCGCTTAGTATCTCTCCAATCAAGAAAATGATATTCAAAACCCGCTGCTGCTTCAAACAGAAAGATGTCAAATGAACTGCCCCGTACTGTGGCGAAATCATCAATAGGTCTTTCATCGGTAGCACCCAATTTGCCAAAAGTTACCCCAACTTTTGCGCTTATTACTGAACTTAAATTAGACCTGTAGTAAACTGTCCCGGCTGGTTTTGAGTTTAATAGATTATAACTGCGAGATAAATCTCCTGTGTAGTTAAATGTCCCTGCTCCAAAACCCAATTCGGAGCGCTGAGCCACGGCATAGGTGGAGCTAAGCAAAATTGCCCCAAAAATTAAAAAGTACTTTTTCAGAAAACCATTTATCATCTATACTTAGCCCTGTGGAAAGTAGCCCCAATGATATAGCTTAGTCTTACTGTAGTTACCATATAGATATCACGATCACTGGGATTGCCCCTTTTATTGTCTCTGAATTCGCTTCCAAATCCGTTTACCACATCATAAACGTTGCCATCGCGCCCAAGGTATACTGAACGGTTATTAATAATTGGCCCTATGGTTTCTGAGCTCAGGTTGCGATTTGTGCCAGAAAAGGCTGCATTAGCTTCATCAGAACGATAGGACATTGTTCTGGCCAGATCGCTGTTAAGTATGCCTAAGTCAACATAATTTCTGCTTACATCATCTATATAATCTGTAAATAGGTACCTGAAGCCCCATTCAACTGATAAATCCATTACTTCATTCAACCTGAAACGGGCGCCTATTCCCATCGGTATGGCAGCCTGAATAAGGCTATAAGGCTTAACCCCATTGTTTACGTCTCCATCCTGAAAAGTAGAATATTGGCCTTCTGTTCCCAGCGGCCTAAGCTTTACCCAAGTACCCGCTTCTGGTAGGGGGTTGCCATTCAGATCAAAATCGGGGGCCACTGCTTCGGGGTTATGGTGGAAAACAGCAATCCCAGCATATACGTATGGGGTAAAAAGCACCCTGCTGATGTAGGTTGACTCGTTTTTGAAAAGATCGAAAACACCCACTACAGAGAGTTCCTTTATTCGGTTTCTGAAGTGCAAATTCCTTACATACCTGAATCTTGCATTTTCATCTGTTGGATCAGCAGAGCCAAAATCATCGCCACGTAAAGTTCCGTAAGCAAAACCAGCCTGCACCTGGTACCTGGGCCCAAACCTGTGTGTAAATGTTGCGCCAAAGGCAGGCCGTGTAAAGCTAATATCTGTACTTATTCTTTGAGGTCTCGGGGATAGGTCCCCAAAATAATTCATTGCATTCAGACTTACACCTAAAGAATTATACCGGTTTTGTTTTGCAAAACCCTGCTTTTTCCCGCGAAAGGAGGCCATCATCTTATTGTTTTTTTTGACGGTCTTTCTGTTGATTTGCGCCTCTGCCGCATACCCCGCACACAACACAATAAAAGCTGCTAAAAGAAGATTAATGTACTTTTTCATATGATTAAAACCCATTCACCGATGTAATACTTAATGAACCTCAAAAGTAACTATTAAAATCAATTTCTGATGTCTAGTCCCCAATTCAATTTTTGCCTCAAAGTTTTAAAATAATGGTAGCCCTTAAGTTGGACAAGATTTACCTTGAACTTCTCCTTTCTTACACTAAGTTTTACTGACTCATCAATGGCCTCTATTCTTGAATCGAGCGAAATCAGAAATTTTTTACTTCGTCCTTCTATTTTAAAACTGATCACGCTGCTGTCCGAAACAATGATAGGACGTACAGTAAGGTTATGTGCACTTATTGGTGTGATCACAAAATTGTTTGAGCTTGGAGAAACCAAAGGTCCTCCACAACTTAAAGAGTAACCTGTTGAGCCGGTAGGGGTTGCGATGATCAATCCATCAGCCCAATAAGAATTTAGCAACTCACCATCAACGTACGTATGTACTGTAATCATGGCGGCTGAGTCTTTCTTCATGATGGTAAAATCGTTGAGTCCAAACATGGTGCCTTTAAAGAGTTGCCTGTCGGACTCCAGCCTGATTAATGTGCGTTTATCAATTCGGTATAGCCCTTTAAAGAGTTGCTCGAGTGCAAGTTTTATTTCATCTTTACTGATGGTGGCAAGAAAGCCCAACCTACCCGTATTAACACCAACTATTGGTACTTCTGAAGAACCGATATAGGTAACCGCTTCCAGCAATGTACCATCACCACCCATGGTTATTACAAAATCAAGATGGCTGATGTTGTCCCCAAATGAAAAGACCGTGCATTTATGATTTTTTATTTTTGAAGTCTTGAGGTACTTATCGAATTTATCTGAAACGAACAGTTCGGCCGAGTGTTCATTTAGCAAATCCAGAATCTGTTCAATCAACTGACCGGTTTGTCTTGGAAAGTCTTTCCCATGTATACCTATCTTCATGCAGTTGGGTTTAAATATCCAAATAGCGAAGCAACATGTCGAGGCGTTCTTTCTGGTCTCCCAGTTCGCTTACTTCCTGGTATCTGGCAATTATTTTATAATCAAACCGCTCCAATGTGGCGATGATGCGGGAAAGGTCTGTTCGGTTGATTTTTAATGTCAGTTTTATTTTTCCTTTATCAAGCGGGTCTTCTTTTACTGTACTGCTTAAAATGCGTGCATCGTTTTCTTCCACCAATCTGCTGATTTCCGCCAATGAGTAATCCATATGATCCATTGACAAAACGATTATGCCTCCCGGCATTTGTACTGCGGCTGTCTGTGCAAATGATGTGAGTGTGTCTTGAATAGTAATTACACCTGTATATTCTTGCGATGCACTAATCACAGCTACCATTTGTAATTTATTTTCGCTTGCCGTTCTTAAAACTTCATAAAAATGAGTTTCGGACGTAACCCTGCATTGCTTACCAAGCAGTTCAAATTCTTCCAGTTTTTTTTCAATGTCGTTTATTTCTAAAATTATTTCTTCGGTGATAAAGCCAAGAAACATTCCATCTTTCACAACCGGCAACTGATTGCAGCGAAATTCCTCCATCCAAACAATGGCCTTATGGGCATCGTCAGTCAGCTTTAGTGGTGGAATTAACTGGTTAATTAGTTCTTCTGCTATCATTTTATTTCTGGATAAACGAATCTGTTAACTCATTAAAAACTTCAGGATGTTCCATCATGGGCGCATGACAACATTTATCTATAAACTTTAATTCAGAATTCGGCATCAATCTGTTAAATTCATGACCAACCATTGGAGGGGTAATGGTATCATTTAATCCCCACACCAACAATGTTGGTACTTTAATAAATGGCAATTCATTCGCCAGGTTGTTTCTTTGCGCTGATTTCGCAATGGCCACAATGCGCATACACTTAGGGATGCTTTTTGTTGTTTCAAATACTTCATCAATCAGATCTTTACCTGCAGTTTTTGGATTATAGAAAGTATACTCCACCCTTTCTTTTACATAATCGTAGCTTCCTCTTTTCGGATACGAACCTCCCATAGCATTCTCAAATAATCCTGAACTTCCCGTTAGCACAAGTTTTTTTACTTTGCTTTCATTGTTAAGCGTATATAACAAAGCAATGTGTCCGCCCAAAGAATTGCCCATGATAATCATATTATCCAACTGCTTTGCTGCGACAAATCCTTCAACAAATTTCACTAGTCCATCAAGTCCTGCTTCACGAATGGGCATATCGTAAATAGGCAACATAGGAATAACTACCCGGTAATTTTTTGAAAATCTTTCAACCACACCCTGCCAATTGCTTAACGCACCAAAAAGTCCATGTAATAGCATGATGACATTTCCGCTACCTTCGTCAATGTATTTGTAGTTGCCGTCTTCCTTAATTTTGAGATCCATAACTATGCAAAGTTGTAAAAGCTTTGATAAGTAACTAAAAAATTAAGGATTTTCACAGGATAAAGGATTCGATTAGGGGGCAAAAAGGTCTTTTAAGCCGGGAAAGACCAAGCCCGCCATCTCAGCAGTAAAAGGAGCAATACCTTCAATATAGGGCACTAACCAAGATTCCTCGGCCCAATTCTTAGAAGATTCCAAGTCCAGAAAGTTGGCAATCCACAAAAAAACACTGATAAGAAATGCCCATTTGATTGTTCCCAAAATTGCCCCAAAGGCATTGTCAAAGTCTCCTAACACAGTTTTATCAACCGAGGTCTTAACAATTTTACCCAATAAACTCACTAAAATAATTACTGCGATAAACACAAGAAAAAAACCAACAAAAGGGAGGAACTCGATATTAAAATTAAATTTTTCATTTAACCAGGCTCCTGCATCCGAAGAAAAGTGGAATGCGGCAAGGACTCCTAATACTGTAGCAATCAAAAAAATTACTTCAGAAATAAACCCTTTTCGGTAACCATTGTAAGCTCCGAAAAGTAAAATCAACAATAATACAACATCAACTTTGCTCAAGCCTGTAACAATTGCTTTAAAGTATCAGCTATCATTTTACCATCTGCCTGTCCGGCAAATTTCTTACTTGCCACACCCATCACCTTTCCCATTTCTTTAGCGCTCGAAACATTTAGTTCAATAAGAAGTGCCTTTAATTGTTCCTTAAGTTCTTCGGGACTTAATTGTTTAGGAAGGTATCGGCTGATTATTTCCAGTTCAAAATTTTCTTTGTCGGCAAGGTCTTTTCTTCCTTCGCGCTGATATATATCGGCTGATTCTTTTCTTTGTTTTGCGGCCCTCATCAACAGCTTATTTTCTGTCTCGCTATCCAACTGTCCCGAACTGCCCTTTTCTGTTTCGGCCAACAGTATCAACGACTTAATACTTCTAAGTGCGGTAAGCTCTTCCTTTTGCCTCGCCAGCATGGCTGCTTTAATTTCTGCTTCGATCCTTTCTTTCAGACTCATGGCTATACAGTTTATATGATTTAAATTAGCAAAAAATCAATTATGACACGCCTCAGCGTCAATATTAATAAATTTGCCACACTCCGAAATGCCCGCGGAGGCAATAACCCGGATTTAATTAAAGCCGCATTGAACTGCGAGCGTTTTGGTGCAGAGGGAATAACGGTACATCCCCGTCCTGATGAAAGACACATCCGCTTCAATGATGTGATAGCATTAAAAAAAGTAGTTACAACTGAACTCAATATCGAGGGGTTTCCAGATGAACGCTATCTTGAAATTATAAATCTCGTTAAACCCGAACAATCCACTCTTGTGCCGGATGCGCCTGATGTGCTTACTTCAAATGCAGGATGGGATACGATTGAGCATTTTGATTTTCTTAAAAATATTATCGCACAACTAAAAAAAAGCGGCACAAGAGTTTCTGTTTTTGTTGACCCACTGCCCAAAATGATAACAGCCGCCAAACAAGCGGGAGCCGACTGTATCGAATTGTACACTGAGCCTTACGCCCGGCAATTTAAAGTAAACAAGCACGAAGCAATTTCTCCATACATTGAATGCTCGGTTACTGCACACAAATCAGGACTTAAGGTAAACGCAGGCCATGATCTTGATTTAGAAAATCTAAAATTTCTAAAGCAATCTCTTCCCTATCTTGATGAAGTTTCCATAGGGCATGCCTTGGTTTGTGATGCACTTAATTTAGGGCTGGAGAATAGCGTTCAACTTTATCTTAGGCAACTGAGAGATGGATTAAAAAATTAAAACAAAAGTCATGAAGTTTAAAGAGCGGTTCTCATCACAAGACCTCGACACAATTAAGTCGACAGTTAGAGCGGTAGAAAAAAATGTATCTGGAGAAATTGTTCCTGTTTTTGTTGAGCGAAGCGATAAATACGCAATTACTCAATACAAATCTGCTGTACTTTTCTCAGCGTTTGCCTTTCTTGTTGTTATTGTTTTAGATCGATACGTTCCAGCAATGGCCGTTTACGATCCCATTTTTATTTTTCTCATTATTCTTATGGCCGGTTTTGTTGGCGCCATATTACCCGAGTTAGTTAGTTTCTATAAGCGCGCTTTAATAAGTCAGACTACCATGGACCACGCTTGTATGCAAAAGGCAGAAACACTTTTTTTGGAAGAAGAGATTTTCAGCACACGCCAACGTACAGGCATAATGATTTTCATTTCATTTTTTGAGCAAGAAGTAATCATTATGGCTGATAGAGGAATAAGTAAAGTGGTAGATCAACAACACTGGGATAAAATAGTTGCTGAGTTAATTGTTGCCATGAAAACTAATCAGGCAATTAATGGTACTGTAAATGCGATTAATCAGTGTGGAGAAATTCTACTTAAAAAAGGATTCAAGAAAACGCAGGACGACATCAATGAATTAAGTGATAACCTTAGAATTGATTAATAATGAAATTTCGTTTATCACTTTCAGTTCTGTTTATTTTTCTTTCCCTTTTGCTCACATTTGCCAAAGATGTTCCCTTTCTGTCGGGAAGAATAGTTGATGAAGCAAGGATTCTTTCCGCTCAAACTATATCAGAACTTGAACAAATTTTAGCGACACATGAACAAGCCACGTCAAATCAAATTGCCGTTCTGATAGTTACTTCGCTGGAAGATGAAGTGCTGGAAGCGTATTCAATTAAAGTGGCTGAGACCTGGAAGCTGGGGAAAAAAGGAACCGACAATGGTGTACTCTTTCTTGTTTCAATTGATGACAGAAAAATGCGAATAGAAGTAGGTTATGGTTTGGAAGGAGACCTGACAGATGCCATGGCCAGAAGAATTATACGCAACGAGATTACACCGAATTTTAGGCGCGGAGATTATGATGAGGGAATAAAGGCAGGAGTTATTGCAATTATTGGTGTAATAGAAGGCAGCTATGTAAATGAAGAGATGGATGATACCGAGTTCCCTGTGTTTAGCAAAAAGGAACAAATACTTATGGGTATTTTTGTAATGAGTATTCTTGGTCTTTTTACTTTTATTGGCTTGTTTGTTAAAGGCGGTGCAGGTTGGTTTATGTATTTCTTTTTGATCCCATTCTACGCCATTTTTCCATCCGTAATTTTTGGGCTCACTGCGGGTATGGGCATACTAGGCACCTACCTGATTGGCTTTGCAGCTCTCAGACTCTTTTTGCAACATACCACCCCGGGCAAATCATTCGCAAAAAAAGTTGGCAACTTCGAATCAAGTAGCGGTTCTTTCGGTACAGGGGGCGGCTGGACCTCTTCTTCACGTTCCGGGGGCTGGTCATCTGGCGGCAGTAGTTGGTCGGGGGGTGGTGGAAGCTTTGGCGGAGGGGGCTCAAGCGGGTCCTGGTAATTTTTTTATCTTTCGAACTTAATGCGACAATACCTAACCATTTTTTTCATCCTCTTTACCACAAATGTGTTGCATGCTCAATACAAGATAACCTATTTGGGCATATTTGGCGGACTTAATACGCCATTCTCGATCGATAATGGGCTTTATCAAGACCCTCGCTTCCAACAGCAAATGACACTTAAGTGGAATCCTGTTGGGATTAATATTGGGTATGACGGTGAAGTTTTTGGTGTAGGTTTCATGCCTCTTTTGACGCAAATTGGCCAGAATTATAAGATCACAAATTTTGATAAAGGTGACATGGGTAGCTTAAAAATAAAGCAGATGTACCTTAGTCTTCCTGTCCATGTTAGGGTTCATTCTGATCTGGCAAATCCGACACGATTTAATTATCATTTAGGTATACAATACAATCTTTTACTGAGTGCAAATGAGCACATCAGGTATTCGGCTGACTTTATGGACATTCCCCCTGGCGTAATTATTCCCGAAGGAAGCATCGATAATTTTGGTTATTATTTTGTGCCTGCTGAAAATAGAAGTTTGAACGAAATAAATTATCGCAAGTCGAATGTTGCTGTGTACTTTGGAGTTGGGATGGATTTTGACATCACTGACAATTGGTCTATATCCGCATCTGGCACCATTGCATACAGCTTGCTTGATCCAAGAACTGGAGTTACCGGAACCTCCCCATACATTTTCAAACGCAGAAACGACCTCGTTTTAGCAGGGCAATTGGGAATTAACCGAATTATAACCACCAACAGGTACAATAGAGAAAGAAGTGCCGAAAAGAATCCCCGCCTGAATAATAAAAAACGCAAACCAAAAAGAGCCCCGTTTTTAAGGTTTACCCAGCACTAATACATCAATACTTTAAACGGCTAATTGTGTTTTTAGCTTATTTGATTTCCTGAACTAGTATTGGTTACTTTGCTCCCTTCAATTCAATCCCTTCATGAAAAAAGACAAGACCATCTTCAATCTCATAAAAAAAGAAGAAAAAAGACAACTTACCGGAATTGAACTAATTGCTTCAGAAAACTTTACTTCTCCACAAGTAATGAAAGCCATGGGTTCTGTGCTCACCAACAAATATGCAGAAGGCTTGCCCGGTAAAAGATATTATGGGGGTTGCGAAGTTGTTGATGAAGTGGAGCAACTTGCGATTGACAGGGCGAAGGAATTATTCGGAGCTTCCTGGGCCAACGTACAGCCTCACTCTGGCGCGCAAGCCAATGCGGCAGTAATGTTGGCCGTTTTAAAAACTGGAGATAAAATTCTGGGATTTGATCTTTCACATGGAGGTCACCTCACACACGGCTCCCCTGTTAACTTCTCAGGCAAACTTTATACTCCTTCTTTTTACGGAGTTGAAGAAAAAACCGGTTTGATTGACTGGGATCAGGTAAAGAAGATTGCAAAAAAAGAAAACCCAAAACTTATTATTTGTGGGGCCTCTGCTTATAGTCGCGATTGGGACTACAAATCGTTGAGAGAAACAGCCGATGAAGTTGGCGCTTTGTTACTTGCAGACATTTCTCATCCAAGCGGATTAATTGCAAGAGGTTTATTGAACGATCCGGTTCCCTATTGTCACATCATTACTACTACAACTCATAAAACCTTGCGCGGACCAAGGGGCGGGTTGATCATGATCGGTGAGAATTTTGAAAATCCCTGGGGGCTTAAAAATCCTAAAGGTGAAATAAGAAAAATTTCAGCCATTCTAGACTCAGGTGTTTTTCCGGGCACACAAGGTGGGCCACTTGAACATGTAATCGCAGCGAAAGCTGTGGCGTTTATGGAATCATTAAGTGACGATTATCTGAAATATGTTGTTCAAGTAGTAAAGAACGCCAAGGCCATGGCAAATGCATTTTCAGAAAAGGGATATAAAATTATTTCCGGAGGTACTGACAATCATTTGATGTTAATTGATTTACGTTCAAAAGGGCTAACCGGAAAAAAAGCTGAGGAAGCTTTAATTAAAGCTGATATTACCATCAACAAAAACATGGTGCCATTTGATACTCAATCACCAATGGTTACTTCAGGAATGCGTATTGGAACTGCCGCTATGACCACACGTGGGTTAAAAGAAAAAGACATGATTAAAATTGTTGATTTGATTGATGCCGTGCTACAAAATCATGCAGATGATAAAAAGATTAAAGCGGTTAAATCCAAAGTAAATCGCTGGATGGAAAAGTTTCCTTTGTATAGCTAAAATAATAGAAGGGTGAGTAAAGTAGAAAAGGAAATGTCGTTTCTTGAGCATCTCGAAGAGCTGCGCTGGCACCTTGTCAGAGCAGCAATTGCTGTTGTAATTTTTACCATTGCTGCATTCATTTCTGTCGATTTCATTTTTAATGAGGTAATATTCGCGCCTTCCAAACCCGACTTCTGGACCTTTAGAGTGTTGTGTTCATTGGCACAGCTTATTGGTCAGGACACTTTTTGTTTGGACGAAATTCCCTTTAAGTTACAAAGCAGGCACATGACGGGCCAGTTCATGATGCACATCACCTCTTCTTTTGTTATCGGTATCATTGCTGCCTTTCCTTATATTTTTTGGGAGATATGGAGATTTATTAAACCAGGTTTACAGCTTAAGGAAAAGACCTTTTCAAGAGGAGCCGTTTTCTTTGTTTCATTACTTTTTATTATCGGGGTTTTATTTGGCTATTATGTGATGTCGCCCATTGCGATATACTTCTTAGCCAATTATCAGATCAGCGATATAATTAGCAATGAGTTTGATATTACTTCCTATGTTTCAACGCTTTCTACACTAATATTAGGGAGTGGTGTACTTTTCCAGCTTCCAATGGTTGTATATTTCCTTACTAAGGTTGGTGTACTTACTCCCGAGTGGATGCGGCAGTACCGTAAACATGCGATAGTGGTAATTTTAATTCTTGGAGCCATGGTCACCCCTCCAGATCCGCTTAGTCAAATACTTATTGCCGGACCTTTGGTCTTGCTATACCAATTAAGTATCTTAATATCTGCAAACGTAGTTAGAGCGAAAAAAAAGCGCGAACTCAAAGCAGCAACCCTAAGCAAACAGCCATGAGACTAGCCATAGGCAGCGACCACGCAGGATTTGAATACAAAGAAAAACTGAAAACATTTCTCATTTCTTTAAATCATGAGCTTAAAGATTTCGGCCCAGCTAACGCTAATTCAGTTGATTACCCAGATTTTGCACATCCTGTTGCCAAGGCCGTTGAAGAAAATAAATTTGATTTAGGCGTTCTTTTGTGTGGAAGTGCAAATGGGGTAGCTATGACCGCCAATAAACATCAGGGCATTCGCGCGGCAGTTTGCTGGACAGAAGAACTCGCAGCGATTGTCCGGCAACATAACAATGCCAACATTATATGTATACCCGCGCGTTTTGTTTCGGTTGAACTCGCAGAAAAGATGTTGATTAAATTTTTAACAACTTCATTTGAAGGTGGGCGGCATGAAAACAGGGTAAACAAGATCAGTTGTTAATCAGAAAATAGGTATTATCTCGCTTAACATATTTTTGTTTCAATTGTGGGAGTCTTTGCAGGAAAGATTCAAGCAGGTTATTCTCATCAATTATAATTTCCGGAAGATCACGGCTTAAAGACTCGTTTACATAAAGTACATGATCATACCTATTGGCATCACTAAATAAATTTTCAGAAAGTCTCCATTCGAAAAATGCGCCACCAAGCCGTGCAGATTGATACGTGCTGATATCTGGCCCTAGTATCAAAATTCTTTTTGTATTTACTGTTTCTCGAAATGCATTTTCCTTTACAAACAAATCTTGCAATTGAATAGCAGGTAGTTTATTGTTCTTGCTCAAGAAATTCATTCCTAAAACACTTATTGCAAAAAACCAAAAAACAATTCCCGCTATCTTCCTTCTCCTGATAAGGAGGAAATAATGCGAAATTAAAAAAGTAAAAGGAGGGACCAGTATGACTAAAGCTTGTGGATTAATCTCTGCGCCATAGCTTATTTGAATAACTCCAAAGATCATCCATAACATCATTACCTGCGAAAGTTGCGACTGATAGTTTGTTAATCTTCCCCCTCTGTTTAACCAAAAAACCGAAAAGAGAAGAAAAAGTAAAGGAAAGAAACTTAAATACAACAAACTCGTCACATTAATGTATTGAAAAAACTCGGGCCATAAATTTGCGAGATAATAATTTTGCCAAAGCAACTCTGACTTGCCAATAAAAAAGTAAATGGCAAACAATACGGCATGCGGTAAAAGGAATCCAAAAAGAACCAATAAAAGTTTTCTAAATCCTGTTCTGCTAAGAATAATTAACACAAGAAGCGAAAAAATCACAAAAACAATTTGAGAAAAGTCGATAAGGCTGGCCACACTGAGAAAGACACCTGTGTTTAGATAGGTCTCGTCTCTTTGTAACCGGAAAGCCAATAAACCGAATAAATTATCTAAGGCCAGCAACAGAAAAGGCATAGCCAAAATCAATGGAGATAATGTTACTGTATCCGGAGAGAAAAAAAACAGCAGCACATACACTATGCCAGCTACATACGTATTTTCATTAAAGGCCCTGCTTTTAATGATAATCACTGAAAAATAAGCCGCCTGGAAAAAAATGAGCAGCATTCCCAATATGCGATAACCCGTAGTATGTTCGCCCAATACCTTAAAGCATAAAGCGTATATCCATGTAGCAATAGGAGCCGTGCTATCCCATAGTTGATCATATAATATTGCCCCCTCACTTACGCGCTCAGCTAAGGTCATCATCCTAAGTTCAGGCAGGGTAAGAGGCAATGGATCAATAAATACGGGTAAGTGTATACTAATGAGCACTAACAGCAAGGCAGCAATGCGGTAAGGGTCGTTTATTCGGAAGAAACTTAACAACTTGGGCTCATTTAAGCAGGCAAATTAAATCTTCTGAATGAATTTAGTCTATAGATTCTAAAAAGCATTGTAGCAATTTTTATTTGCCTTAGTATTGGGGATATTTGCAGTATGAATACGGGAACAAAACGACAACAAAAATTTGCACGTCTTATTCAAAAGGAGCTGAGCGACATTTTTCAAAAAGATAAACGCAATATCCTGGGCAATACCTTTGTTTCGATCATTGAAGTTCAAGTTAGCCCCGACCTTAGTTTTGCCAAAGTATACCTAAGCATGCTGTTGGTTGATGATAAGCAAAAAGCACTTGAAGCCATCACCTCAAGAAAAAGTGAAATAAGAAAAGCTTTAGGCAACCGTATTGCAAGACAGGTTCGTCACATACCTGAACTTGCTTTCTTTATTGATGAAGTAGAAGAAAATGCCCTTAAACTTGATTCATTAATTGATAGTTTAAGCATCCCGGCAATAAGTAAGGACGAGGAAGAATAGCCTGCATTGAACTTACCCTTTTATATAGCCCGTAAGTATTTTTTCTCCAAAAGAAAAAAACATTTCATCAATCTTATTTCTTTCATTTCCGTTTTGGTGGTTGCCTTCAGCACAGCAGCCCTAATTATTGTGTTATCAGTATTTAATGGGCTTGAAGATTTGCTTCGCTCATTATACTCTTCCTTCGATCCCGAAATAAAAATTGAATCTGTAAAAGGAAAATCTTTTGAAGTAAATAAGGAGATGCTGTTAGCACTTCAGGATATCCCGGGAGTTGAGATAGTTACAGAAGTAATTGAAGACTACACTTATATCAAGTACAGAGATGCTGACATGGTAGTACGAGCCAAAGGGGTGAGTAATAATTTTATTGATCAGCATAGAATTGACAATCATATTGTTGCGGGCAATTTGAGGCTAATGGAAGGAAATGTGGCGTATGCCATCATAGGCAGAGGAGTTCAATACTCACTTTCTGTTGCTCCAGAAAGTGACATGTACGCTTTACAGGTTTATTATATAAAAGATCTTAAGGCTGGAAGCCTTGACCCTTCAAGAATGTATGCGCGGGAACTGGTTATGCCTGCCGCTGTGTTTTCTATAGAGAAAAATTATGACGAGAATTATATTTTTCTTCCACTTGATGTAATGGCCAATTTACTGGATTATGAAAACCGCAGAACTTCACTTGAAATAAAAACAACTACAGCTGCTTCAACTGTAAATGTACAAACTGCTATAAAGAAAATTCTCGGTGAAGAATTCAACGTTTTGAATAATGACGAACAGCATATGGATCTTTACAAGATTGTTAAAATGGAGAAGCTGTTTAGCTTTCTTGCCCTATCATTAATTATCTCGATAGGGGCCATCAATGTTTTCTTTACGTTGTCAATGCTTGCTATCGATAAAAAGAAAGACATCTCTGTACTCTTTGCTTTAGGCGCACCGCCAAAATTAATCAGTAAAATATTTCTTGTTGAAGGCGCAATAATCTCCTTTAGCGGTGCAATAATTGGACTGCTGTTAGGAGGTTTCATATGTTGGCTTCAAATGCAATACGGACTGGTTTCAATGGGCATGGAACTCGCGGTTACCGATGGCTACCCTGTTAGAATGAAATTTACAGACTTCCTCAATACCTCGTTGATGATTATTGCCATCACCCTGCTAGTATCCGTACGACCCGCCTGGCTGGCCTCCCGCCACTATAATGTACAATATCTCTGATTTGGGGCAGATGTAGGTTATTTTGAAAAATTGCACAGTTTTAAATCCTTTTTCTGATTAGTTTGCAATTCTGTTTTGTCCCTAAACTGCAAAAAATGCGTTTTTGGCCATCTTAAGCTGCTTTAAGCAACTGCCTGGAAGGCTTCAAAATGCAGACAATTAGTTAATAAAATGAAGGTTTCAGCCGCACAGCCATTTCAAATCATCTATTCGATGTTCCAACACGAATTTCTAGGCTATGTTGTAGAGTCATTTATCGTGCACTTGGATGATTCGGGCAGGCTCACATTTCAACATCAAAACATATCTGCAAAGAATGCCCCTGAGTTTTCTAAAGGCCTGGACGATACTGATTTTGAGCTGATCAATTTAATGGACAGCATGCAGCAAGATGCTGTGGTAAAACACTTCACCAAGAAAGTGCTTAAGCCTGACGAGTTTTTTAGTAAGGTCTTTAATAAAACAAAAGGCAACGAACTTTTGCAAAAAGAAATTGATGCGTACATGGAAAAACGCAGAGCTGCTGTTTTGGAAAAGATGAAAGGCAAAATGCTTTTTGAAATGGGTAATGATGGTGAGCCCACCTGGAGAAGAATAGAGGTGCTTGAAAAGAAAGCAAGCATTCAATTTCATTTCAAGCGCGGAGATGAAAACACACACTATTATCCTACCATGTTTTATGATGGTAAAAAAATTGATTTCCAGTACAAGATGGCATTTCTTATTTGCAGGCAACCGGCTTGGATGGTGCTTGGAGGAAAACTATATGGTTTTGAAAAAAATGTTGACGGGAAAAAACTTCATCCGTTTCTGAACAAAAAATTTGTGGTCATCCCCAAAAACGTAGAAGAGAGCTATTACAATCGCTTTGTTGCTCCTTTGATTGCCACATTTGACAACATCTCTGCTGAAGGGTTTGAAATTCAAAAAGAAGATTATGACCCGAAACCCGTTTTAACGCTTTCGGAATTGCAGGGCACACTGCCAGAGGACATGCCGGGTTTGTTTATTGAAAATGAAAAGCAAACAAAAACGATTACCGAGGACGGGAAAATGGTGTTCGATCTTTCTTTTAAATACGGCAAGTACAAATTTCGTGGAGACAATACTGGCTCAGTAAATGTTAAGATGGAGAAACATAACGAGAGTTATTTATTTCATCGCATAGCACGCAAGCCTGAGCAAGAGAAAAATTATTCACAAACACTGCAGCGTTTGGGTTTGTCACTTAAGAATTTCAAAATCGCCTTAGCTAAACCACAAGCGTTCTCCTGGTTAAATGAAAACAGAATCCATTTATTGGATTTGGGTTTTGAAGTAAGTCAACCTAGTAATAATGACAAAAAATATTTTGTTGGCAAGGCCGTATTCGAACTAGAAGTAAGAGAAAGCATAGATTGGTTTGACATCAACGCTGTCATTCGATTTGGTGAGTTCCAAATTCCGTTTAAGGATATCCGGAAATTAATTCTTAAGAAAAAAGTAGAGTTTAAGCTGCCAAACGGAGAGATTGCAGTAATCCCCGAATCATGGTTAACAAAATACAGTGATCTTTTTGCGCTAAGTGAAACAGAGGGCGCTAAAGAAAAGCCTGTATTGAGAAAACACCATCTTAACCTGGTTAAAGAATTACAGGAAGGACACCTTGCTAAGGTTTACATTAGCGACAAGCTCAAAAAATTGCAACAATTTACCGGCATTACTGATTATCCACTGCCAGAAAATTTTGAGGGGGAGCTAAGGCCATATCAAAAAGCGGGATACAATTGGTTGCGTTTCCTCAATGATTACAGACTTGGTGGCTGCCTTGCCGATGACATGGGTCTGGGTAAAACCGTACAGGCACTTGCTTTGCTACAAGCGGAAAAGGAAATAGGCGATAGGGGCGCATCATTAATTGTTATGCCTACTTCGTTGATTTATAACTGGGAAATGGAAGCCGAAAAGTTTACTCCCTCTCTGAAGGTGTTGAACTATACCGGAACAAACAGAAAAAAAGATACCTCGCGCTTTAGTAAATACGATATTGTACTTACCTCTTACGGTATTATACGGCTTGATGAGGAGTTGCTCTCACAATTCTATTTCAATTACATTATTTTAGATGAGTCGCAGGTAATTAAAAATCCAACATCCAATATCGCAAAGGCAGTTAAAAAACTAAGAAGCAAAAACAAATTGATTTTAACGGGTACACCGTTGGAAAACACCACCATGGACTTGTGGTCGCAAATGAGTTTTATCAATCCAGGATTAATTGGCACACAATCCTTTTTTAAACAGGAGTTCCTTATACCTATTGAAAAAAAGGCAGACGAAAGCAAAACCAAAAAACTAAACGCAGTAATCAAGCCATTTATTCTTAGACGACACAAATCGCAGGTTGCTACTGAATTGCCAGATAAAGTAGAACATATTCAGTACAGCACGATGACTGCCGAGCAACAAAAACGATACGATGAAGTTAAGTCTCACTACCGCAATCTTATATTGGAGCAGATTGATAAACAGGGCTTAAACAATTCAAAATTTACCATACTCGAAGGCCTTACCAAACTCAGGCAAATTGCCAACCATCCGGCCCTCACCGATATGCGCTACACTGGTGATTCGGGTAAGATGGAAGACGTAATACATATGCTTGATAATGCCTTGCTCGAAGACCACAAGGTTCTGATATTTAGCCAGTTTGTTAAACATCTTGATTTATTTAGAAAGCAACTAAACAGCAGAAAAATTCCATATGCCTATCTTGATGGGAGCAGCATCGACCGCAAAGAGCAGGTTGAAAAATTTCAGAAAGATCCTGAAATAAAAATATTTCTCATCTCAATAAAAGCAGGTGGTCTTGGTTTAAATCTTACCAAAGCCGATTATGTATTTATTCTTGATCCATGGTGGAACCCGGCTGTTGAAGCCCAAGCCATTGATAGGGCGCATCGCATTGGGCAAAAGAATCGTGTATTTACTTACAAGTTTATCTCCAAAGAAACTGTTGAAGAGAAAATTCTGGTTTTACAAAAACATAAACTTAAACTTTCGGAAAGTCTGATAACTACCGAGGAAAGTGTGGTAAAGAGTTTAACTCGTGAAGACATAGAACAGATTCTTGCTTAATCTCCCATTTGTTCTTTAGTTCTCTTCCACCTGTTGTGCGACCAGAGCCAACTTTGGGGTTCGTTGTTTATCATATCTTCTGTTGCTTTAACATATGCATCAATAATTTTAGGTGTCTCGTTAGTATATGGTGGAATAGCAATTTCACTAATTTTACATTCATAATATCCACGCTTTACTTTTCTAAGTGAGAAATGGTAAACAGGATATTGTGTAAGCAAAGCAAGCTGCTCTATACCAAAATAGAAAGCGGTTTCCTGTCCTAAGAAATTAGCCCAATAACGCTTGTCATTTTTCTTACTCGGAAATTGGTCGGCCACCAACGCAATGATTCGGACAACTTGCTTACGTTGTAAGGCTACTCTACCTACCTTACTCCTTTTTATAGGGTAAGCACCAAACCGTGAGCGCAGACGTAACATAAAATTATCAAATGATTTATTTTTCAAAGGCTGATACACAAAGTCAATTCCCATATTCAGCTGAATGCATCCGGCAAGCATCAACCACTCCCAGTTAAATTGATGTGATGTCAGCCCTATAACGGGAACCTTGCCAAAGTTCGCATCATTGGGTAGTATGAAAGTCAAGCGTTCTTTTAATTCATCGGGCGAAATGGAATAGGCGCGAAGCGTTTCTACAGCATAATCGCAAAGATTACGGTAAAAGCTTTTTTCAATTTGCCTTAGTTCTGGCAAAGCTTTATCAGGAAAAGCAGCTTTAAGGTTTTTTATTACTACCTTTCTACGATATCTGACTACATAAAAGCTGATGTAATACAAAAAATCAGAAAGTATATAGAGCCAGCTTAGTGGTAATATTGATAATAACTTAATAATAAACATTTCATTGACCGCAGAAAGGGCAAGATAAGTAAGTATTACTATTTTTGAGCCGACATTTTAGATCTATGCAAGACAAGGCAGTTATTATTACAGGTGGTTCTTCAGGTATTGGTAGAGCTTTAGCTGAAGAATTTGGCAGGCATGGATCTAAAGTTTTAATAACCGGCAGAAATGAAATAGCCCTGAACGAAACGGCTGAGCAATTAAGCGTTAAAGGTATTAGTATTCATACTTTTCAAGGAGATGTAAGCATTGAAGAAGACAATAAACGCATGGCAGAAGAAGCCTTGCGATTGTTTGGAAAAATAGATGTGTTGGTAAATAATGCCGGCATAACCATGCGCGCATTATTTGAAGAAGTTGATATGCGTGTGATTCGAAAAACTATGGATGTGAATTTCTTCGGAGTGCTTTACGCAACGAAATATTGTCTTCCTGAAATTATTAAGACCAAAGGTTCTGTTATTGGAATATCTTCCATAGCTGGATATCGTGGTTTACCCGGTCGTACCGGATATTCTGCCTCTAAATTTGCCCTGCAGGGATTTCTGGAAGTGTTGCGTTCTGAGATGTATAAAAAAGGTGTGCATGTGCTCACTGCTTGTCCAGGTTTTACCAATACAAACATTCGCAAAAAATCTTTACTAAAAGATGGAAGCCAGCAGGGTGATACTCCTCGTGATGAACACAGCATGATGTCGGCCGAAGAGGTGGCCAAAAGTGTTTACAAAGCAACTGTAGCGCGCAAAAAGATTTTGATTCTTACTAGTCAGGGGAAAATTACTGTGTTTTTAAATAAATGGTTTCCGGAGTGGATGGACAAAGTGGTTTATAACCAGTTAGCCAAAGAGCACAATTCTCCTTTTAAGTAAGACATTCAAAATAATTTATTCATGTCTAAAACTAAGTCTTCCTACTTCTGTCAAAGTTGCGGATATGAATCAGCAAAATGGCTTGGCAAATGTCCTTCTTGTGAGGCTTGGAATACCTTTGTTGAAGAAGTTGTTGAAAAGTCGGCTGAAAAAAATAGCTGGCGCGAAACAAGCGGAGGACGTGTTGCGCAGGCAAAACCTTTGGCCGACATACAACCTGGAAAAGATTACCGACTTAGTGCAGCCGATGCAGAGCTTGATCGTGTACTGGGAGGAGGAATAGTACCGGGTTCTTTAATTCTTATTGGTGGTGAACCCGGAATCGGTAAATCAACATTGATGTTGCAAGTTGCGCTTCAACTAAAAAATCAAAAAGTACTTTACATCTCGGGCGAAGAAAGCGAACAACAAATCAAAATGCGCGCTGAGCGATTGAATTCCATCAGCACAGTAAATGCACAATGCTTTATTCTCAACGAGACCAATACCAAAAATATTTTTCTGCAAATACAGGAGCTTGAACCGGATATCGTTGTAGCAGATTCTATTCAAACTTTACACTCTCCATTAATCGATGCTGCACCCGGAAGTATTTCTCAGGTTAGACAATGTGCGGCAGAGCTGATGAAGTTTGCCAAGGAAACCAACACCCCCGTTTTCCTCATTGGTCACATCACAAAAGATGGTACACTGGCCGGACCAAAAGTGTTGGAACACATGGTGGATACCGTACTGCAGTTTGAAGGCGACCGACATTTAGCTTATCGCATTTTGCGTACTACTAAAAATCGTTTTGGCTCCACTTCTGAAATTGGTATTTATGAAATGCTTGGAAGTGGTTTACGCGAGGTGAGTAATCCTTCAGAGATTTTGATATCACAAAAAGATGAGAAGATCAGTGGCATTAGTATTGGCGCCACCATTGAAGGAAATCGTCCTTTATTAATTGAAGTACAATCTTTAGTTAGCATAGCAGCCTACGGAACACCACAACGTACTTCAACGGGCTATGATGCCAAAAGATTGAACATGTTGCTTGCTGTGCTTGAAAAGCGTTGCGGTTTCAGGTTGGGTACACAAGATGTGTTCATCAATATGGCCGGGGGATTACGGGTGGAAGACCCGGCCATTGACCTGGCCATATGTTGTTCGGTAATTTCTTCACTAAACGAAATTCCACTGGATGATAAAATTTGTTTTGCGGCAGAAATCGGTCTTGGTGGCGAATTGCGCGCAGTTAACCGCATCGACCAACGCATTTCAGAAGCAGAGAAACTAGGCTTTAAGGAAATTTATATTTCAAAATACAGCACTAAATCACTCGACCTGAAAAAGCTTCAAATAGAAGTAAAAGCTTTCGGAAAATTAACAGAGGTTTTCGCTGAATTATTTGGATGAGGCTTGCCTTTATTCAAACTTTGCATCTTTCACAAACTTAATGGAAACCTTCTTCACAGAAACATTTGGTATAAGTCATGAGCTATTTGCTTATGTGCTATTGCCTCTGCTCATTTTTCTTGCCCGTATTTTTGATGTCTCCATCAATACCATCCGTATTATCTATGTACTCGGAGGCAGAAGATTAATTGCTACCATGCTTGGATTTTTTGAATCGCTGATCTGGCTGATGGCCATTAAACAAATATTTACTTATGTAGATAACTGGATAGGTTACCTGGCTTATCCCGCAGGTTTTGCCATGGGTATTTTGGTGGGTATGATGATTGAAGAGCGCATTGCCTATGGCAAAGTGATTGTCAGAATCATTACCCGAAAAGATGTAAGTGAACTGATTGTCTTTCTTCAAAAAAATAACTTTCGTTTTACCCGCGTAAATGCAGAAGGCCCTGATGGACAAGAGAGCCTTGTCTTTACCGTATTGGAACGAGAAAGTCTGGATGATTTACTTTCTAAAATGAAAGAAATACTTCCTACAGCATTCTTCACCGTAGAAAAAGTAAACCGTGCCGCTGATGGCGGTGCCGTTGTACAGGAAAGCACACGCTGGAGCATTGCCAGTTGGCTAAAAGGCGGCAGGAGAGATTAGATTAGCAAAGAATTATTTCCCTGCAAGCCGCCCGTATGCACACAGAGTATAGTTGATCCACTTTTAAATTTTTCTTTGCGGATTAAATCATATACCCCATACATCATTTTAGCTGTATAAATAAAATCGAGTGTTATGCCGTGCGATTTATTAAATGAATTCATGAACTTCAAAAGTTCATCATTCGATTTTGCATATCCGCCAAAATGATAATTACTTATAATTTGCCAGGATATATCTTCTTTAGCGTTCAAATATTTATTTACATCCGCTGCTAAAAAATCTCCCCCCTTCAAAGCAGAAAAGCCCCAAACATTTTTTTCTCCATTAAAACCATTGATTATTCCCGCCATGGTACCTCCCGTTCCTATCGGTAAACAGCAGTAATCAAATTCAAATTCTTGTCTAAGTTTTTGTGCAAATTCCATCACACCTTTTACCGCCAATTCATTTGTGCCTCCTTCGGGAATCAAATAAAAATCACCAAAGCGACTTTTCAATTCATCAATAAAATGCTCTTGTGTTTTATTTCGGTAAGCTTCTCTTGAAACGTAATGGAGTTTCATGCCGCAAGATTCAGCAAAAGCTAATGTTGGATTTAAGGGCAAGGTTTTTTCTCCCCTGATTATCCCAATACTATTTAAGCCCAGTTCTTTTGCTGCCGCAGCCGTAGCGTAAATATGATTGGAATATGCGCCACCAAATATTAACAATGTTCCGTACCCTTGCCTCAGCGCTTCTTCCAGATTGTATTTCAACTTCCACCATTTGTTGCCGGA
>CAZVFM010000007.1:0-25338 GCA_964626095.1 uncultured Roseivirgaceae bacterium
TGCACTCCCGGCATAATACTTTGATGTATTATTTGCACTATCATATACATAAATGTATTCATCATTGCCATGGCTATGTACCATTAAATCTTGATTTGCATTATACGTTTGATAAAACCTGGTGTGTAAACCGCCCATTCCCCACTGCCCATCGTTAAACTTTTTTGTTCTATAATAAGGATAACTTAAAGATTTAGAATTAGGATTTAATTTTATTACTATTGGAATTTTAGTATGATCATATATAGGGTGTGGATATATCAACTCAGCACAAAAATATAGTTGTTTATCACGATAAATTACAGGTTTCATACTTGATACCATAATTGAAGGCTCAATTTCCAAAGAACCGTCACTTGTATCAAACCAATCTGTTACACTTCCATATCGGTTAATAAGGTAAATACGAAATGGTCTGGCATGTACAAAAATTGAATCTGGGTTCAAGACAAAAATTCCAAACGGATTTGGAACAGCATTTGGTCCTTCTTGTGATAAAGAAATTTTCCTTTCAAGTGTTTTTAGCCCTAAATTGAATATTGTAATATTATGAATAGCACCAGAGGAATACAGAACATAAAGATATTCATTATTATCAATTTGAATATTCTGAAGTCTTGACGAGCCAAATCCTGTTAATGAATCTAATGGTAGTGCAACTGTCTCTTTAACTTCAAAGGTATATTTATTTGTACCTGTCTTTTGAATTTGATTATTACAGGTAAACAGTATTGCCACAATTCCCACCAATAGGTATTTGAAAAAAGGTTTGATATTAGGCATACTAATTATTATTTAAGTTAGATAAATTGCCTTCATTGCCTCTAAATGTATATGGCAATAACTTGAATAAGATACTTCTTCATTTCTCTACCGGAACAAAAATATCAAAGGTTAAAAAATTTTCATCCTGACTGTACTTGGTTCTGCTGGCTATATGCAAACCTGCTTTGCCTACAAAACTCATTAAATGATTGTAGCCATTGGGTAAAACATATTCTCCCACTTTCTGAAAATTATTATCTAGAATTATGATCGCTATTTTACCATGCAAAACAGTTGGCTGTGTAGCGGGATCTTCCACTGGTAAAAAAGCAAAACGGTAATACATTTGTCGGTAGGGGTCATATTTTATTGCTTCATAGGCACCCGTAAAAGCTTCGTATCTGAATGTTTCTCCCGAGTCAAATACTTTGTCTTTTGATGGTGGTTTGATTGGCTTCATTTCTTTACCTCTTTGTAATTAAGCTGTCATAAACATAAATATCTTCATCATTTCCATAACTATGAATAATTAAATCTTCATCTGCATTGTAGGTGTGATAGAAGCGATCAAGCATTCCGCCCATTCCCCATTGTCCCTGCTGATATTTTTCTGTTTTATAATATGCGGGAATTAACTTATTTGAATCTAGTTTCAGCTTTGCGGATACGGGTATTGTTGTTTGGTCTTTTATAGGATTAGGGTAGACTAACCTGGTACAGAAATATATTTCATTATTCCTTAAAAACATTGGATTCATAGTAGTAACCATAATGGATGGTGATAATTCTAATTTATCACTAAACTCTGTTGAGAATTTATCAACTACTTTTCCTATGTTATTTACAAGATATAATTGCGATGTTCTTGTACTCACAAACACAACGTCATGATTGATCACATAAATACCATTTGGGTTTGGTACTTCATCAGGACCTTCTTTCGATAAATAAATCTTGCCATCCAAATTACGTTGCTCCATATCGTAAATCGAAATATTTGGATTAGTATCTGAACTATAAAGAATAAATAAATACTCCTTGTTTTCTATAAGTGCATTTTGAAGACTTAATGAACTGAACTTTGTTACAGAATCAAGCGGCAAAGCAAGAAACTCCTTTACTTCAAAAGTATATTTATTAATATCAGTCTTTTGCAATTGACTGTTACAAGTAATGAATATTAAAGAAACACTCATTAATGTGCATTTAAACAAATAGTTATTTCTTGTCATACATTAAAGATAATTCATCAGGTTCAAATTAATAAATCAACTCGCTGATTTTTTTGCCTGGAAAAATGTCCCACCCCAGGCGCAAGCGTCTCACTTGTGACGGCTTTATAGTTATACAACATAAAATTATTCTCCATACTTGTATTTACAACTCATACTTGAAAACCAATTCTGTAGTGATTTTAATTCAAGATATTAAATTATCAAGACACAAGCGAGACGCTTGCGCCTGAAAGAGGGGATTACAACTAAATGAATTGAAAGGCCTTTGGAAAAATTTAAGCTTGATATCTGTATGTGAAGATTTTCACAATATCATTAATATGAAAAGGCATAAACTTCAGATTCAATCCTATTTAATCCATAAATTATGCGGTTCTTCCAATCAACACATATCGAAATTACTGCATGATCAAGTTCAAAAACATATAAGGGATTACCCTCCCAATCGATAGCGATAATAAATTTGAAATGGGCAGTTTCCTCAGGGTCATCCTCTTTTGATACAGTCTCACCATTCGCATATAGCATAAATATTAAGCTATCATTTGCAACTACACCTTGATATGCAAATTTTGTTAAGTCAAATTTTCGCACCATGGCCATACTGTTTCCCCGTTGTTGCAATTCAAATTCAGGCACAAAATTATGTGGGCCCTGCACTCGCTTCATAAGTGTAAATTCCGAATTATAAAACTCAATTAAATCGGTCAACTCGTGAATGAGGACAAATTTACTTTTATCCGGATGAATACCCACCCAAGCATTGTAAACTTCAACCGCAGCAGTTGGTGGAATATCTCTTTCGTAAATCGGATAATCACCTACTTCTGTTATCCTGTTTCCCAGACTATCATATATATGAAACCTTTTAAAGGGTCTAATCTCTTGAGTAGTTGTTCCTATCGTATTGGACTCAAGCAAGAATGCATTCATCACTGGCCACTTTAATGATACGCTGTTTTTAACAATCGTATTAATAGTATCATTGTTAATTTCAAGTTGGAATTTCTTTAAGCGACCAGTTATAATATCGTGAGCCCAAAAAGTTCCATCAGGATTAAAATCCATCCTAACAACGGATAACAACTCATCCGGGCCCATACCTCGCTGCACAATATTTCCTATAATTATGAAATTCTTGTGCTGATTATAAATGGAAATAATTTTATCCACTCCTTCAGCAGTAACAAACAATAAAGAATCATGATGAAAAATTCGAAGTGGAGCCAAAACGGTACCTAGGTCTAATTTTGAACCTTGAAGTACTTTATGATCTTTGAAAGACCTTAAGTTAAACTTATGGTCTACCTCTGTGAATCCGTAATCTTTAAATTCTCCGTTACAGCCAATCCATGATATAATTACCACTATAAGACTAGAAACAGACAAAAACAATTTTAATTTTTTCATAACTCAGATTATAAAAAATGATGGAGGTCATACCCCCTCCATCATTCAGATTGGAAAATAAGCTACTGAATAGCCCCCCGCTTACCTTCACAAATAGTTGTGGAACAAAGTACACCATTTTCATATTGGGTAATTTGACAACCACTGCCACTTGTACCACACATAGTATTACAATCAGTTGGTGGGCATTCTGCCATAGAACTAAAGACAAAAAAACTAAACATAAATGCAATTGTTAATGCACAACCTGTGATGATTTTTTTAATGCTCTTCATAAAGTAAATAATTTAATAATAAGTCAACCCCCTTCGAAGCCCCGCAACTGCTGCTACTTAAAGCGACCGGCACTTGCGTGTGCAAGGGCTGATTGTTAATGTCAAGAAGATCAATTTTATTCTATAAAAAAAATCAATTTTGCAGATTTTCTTACATCACAATTTTGTCCCCTTTTGGGGACATCAGTCTGTTTTTTTGGCTGTATTTCAATATTTGCAAAAAAAAACCTAACATTTTAAGCTAAAAACTTACCTCACAAAAAAAAATATTTTCGGCTATCGTAATTCATCTGGCAGTATACATGTCCCATTATTGGTACATTTAAATAAACTATACAAATATGAAAAGTAAATGGAACATTTTAGTTGCCGATGATCACCCGGCTATTATTCAGGCAATTTCAAACTATCTTAAAACTTTTATCTGGTGCAATTGCGTTTACCACGCCACGAATGGTGAAGAGGTATTAACTACTGTAAAAAATCAACCAATAGATTTAGTCATCCTCGATCATAGAATGCCGATATTGGATGGATACCATACCTCCTTGTTATTAAAGGAAAACTTTCCAAGGATCAAGATTATCATCTACAGCCAATACGATAACCCATCCCTGATTGATAAATACATGGAAGCAGGGGTTCATGGCTATATGGTCAAAAAATCACTAGATATTGAAAGGGCAATTACAAATGTAATGAATGGGCAATTTTTTTTAAGTGAATCACCAGATCAATATCCTCCCTCAAAAAGACCTGCTCAATTCTCAGAAAATGAACTATCGATACTAAAATTACTGTCCACTGGAAAAAATAGTGATGAAATAAGCAGAGAAATGAATCTCAGTATTCATTCTGTGCATACGTATAGAAAACGACTGGTTAAGAAATTTAAAGTTCAGAACATTCCAGAATTAATTCATTATGCACACGAAATAGGTGTTTTATAGCCCTTTCTAAAAAGAAAAGAATACCCGAAACACCCAGGGTGAGGCAAATGCACGTTCGGCCGGATTATATAATACATCGTACAAAGCCATACCATTGATGGCTCCTCTTCTACCTAAAGGCTGTGTATAACCGAGGCCCAATAGTAAGCGATCAAAATTTCTCCGGTCATTTAAATTCAAAAAAGTAGGTGTACTGATGTACATGTATTCCCCATAAGCAAACATTTGTCCGAAATTATACCGTGCAAAGGGGCTTACTCCGTATTGGTTAATTTTTATTTCGAGATCACTATAGTTAAGGTGTTGCCAGGTAACACCCGTGCCAACTGAAAATTGTTGAGATACCATGTAGCCAACAATAGGGTTCAAGGCCACATAAAAAAAACGATTACCGAATCCATCCACTCCGGTATTTAGTCCCATGCCACCCCCAAAATAAATCCGATCGCTTAATCCCCAGCCGGTCCTGTCGTCTACTTCTCTTTGGGCAAAAAGAGGGCCACATGCAAGTAGTACACAGCAAATAATGAGGCTTAAATGTTTCATTCTTCTTCCAGAATAAAAATATCTTCTGTTTCCCTTTTCATCAGGTACTTCTCCCGCGCAAATTTCTCAAGCAACTCTTTATTGCTTAACAATTCATCACGGTCGTGCTCCACTTCATTGATTTTCTCAATGTAGTATGCTTTCTCACCTTCAAGTGATTTCATTTTAGATGTCATCCTTACTCTTGAAATCAAATCGTTAGAATCAATAAAAAGCATCCAAACGAAAAAACAGACACCAACAATAACATAGAAGTTACGCAGGCTTTTGGGGATTTGTTTCAGCATAGTTTAAAAAATGGTTGATACTTACGGCATTAAAGATAGTCAACCTTGTTAAAATGTAAAAATGAGGTCTACTAACAAAGTTGACAGTTGACAATAAACAATTGATAAAGAGCCTTGAACTACATTAAACCGCCCTTTATCAATTGTTCCCGATGTATCGGGATTGTCAACTGTCAATTCATCCATCAAAATTTCTTACCTGGAAAATAAGCCGTTTCGCCCAATTCCTCTTCAATGCGAAGCAACTGGTTGTACTTGGCCATGCGATCGGACCGCGAAGCCGATCCGGTTTTAATTTGACCCGTATTGAGCGCCACTGCCAAATCAGCAATGGTGCTGTCTTCAGTTTCGCCCGAGCGGTGCGACATTACACTTTTATAACTGTTTTGTTTCGCTAGATTAACCGCATCAATAGTTTCGGTTAATGTACCAATCTGGTTTACCTTAATAAGGATTGAATTGGCTACACCTTTATCAATACCCTGCTGTAAGCGTTTTACATTGGTAACAAACAAATCATCACCAACCAACTGCACTTTATCTCCTATCTTATCGGTCAGTGCTTTCCATCCCGTCCAATCATCTTCAGCCATACCGTCTTCCAAAGAAATGATAGGATATTTTTTTGCCCAATTGGTCCAGTACTCCGCCATCTCTAATGGCTTCAGTTTTTTGCCGGATGATTTTTTGAAGTGATAGGTTTTTGTTTTTGAATCGTAGAATTCAGTTGCGGCAGGATCAAGCGCAATGAACATATCAACACCGGGTTTATAACCTGCTTTTTCGATTGCCTTTAATACTACTTCAATGGCCTCTTCATTTGATTTTAAATTTGGCGCAAAGCCACCTTCATCGCCAACGTTAGTGGAGAGACCTTTGTCATGCAATACTTTCTTTAAAGTATGAAACACTTCAGCACCCATTTGCAGCGCTTGTGAAAAAGATTTTGCGCCAACCGGCATTACCATAAACTCCTGAAAATCGATGGCGTTGTCGGCATGACTGCCACCATTCAAAATATTCATCATGGGAACAGGGAGTGTATTTGCATTCACTCCACCAATGTACCTGAACAATGACTGACCAGACTCCATGGCCGCAGCTTTAGCAACTGCAAGTGAAACACCTAAAATGGCATTTGCACCCAGCTTAGCTTTGTTAGGTGTACCATCTAACTCAATCATTATTTTATCTACAAGGTTCTGTTCAAAAACATCAAAACCAATAAGCTCATCAGCAATAATATCATTCACATGCTTAACTGCTTTGAGCACACCCTTTCCCATGTACTTCTTTTTATCTCCATCACGCAACTCAACTGCTTCATGTGCACCTGTGGAGGCACCCGATGGAACTGCTGCCCGACCAAACGCACCTGTGTCGGTAATCACATCTACCTCAACGGTAGGATTGCCTCTTGAATCGAGAATTTGTCTGGCGCGGATGTCTTCTATAAAGCTCATGGTTTTTTTAATTTTAAAATTATGATTTAAGATTTAAGATTTTTGACTTGTTTAATGTTTTTAATGAAGCTGTAAAAATTGCAATAAATTCTTCTGACTCATTTATCAGAAAATTTAATTCTTTATTCTCACTCTTCATTATTCCAACCTCAGATAGGAAAGCTAACCAAAAATTACTTTCATCTGCTTCTTCCAACACAATACTTATTTTATTTGCAAAATCAGCTTTCGATTTCGCCCTGTTTACCGCCCGGTAATTTGCTGCTACGGATGAGGCGGATTTTAGAAGCTGATAACTTACCACATCTGCTGCTTTAGATTTTGGTAATTGATTAACAAGTTTAAATACGCTGACTGCAAATTTCTTTGTGCGATAGAGTAGTTCAGTCTTGTCCATTTCTTAAATCCAAATTCTAGAATCTTAAATCAAGAATTTAAAGACTTGATTTAATGTTTTCAATAAATTCATCAAATAAATATCTGCTATCATGCGGACCAGGGGAAGCCTCTGGGTGGTATTGCACAGAAAAAACTTTTTTATTTTTCAACCTGATACCCATAACCGTATTGTCATTCAGGTGTGTATGCGTTAACTCTACTGACGAATTATTTTCTAAACTTTTCTCTGTAACAACAAATCCGTGATTTTGTGAAGTAATTTCTCCGTTGCCTGAAATCAAATTTTTCACTGGATGATTCAATCCTCGGTGGCCATGATGCATTTTATAAGTAGATAATCCATTGGCAAGTGCGATCAATTGATGCCCCAGGCAAATACCGAACACTGGCTTGCCAGAATCAATGATTTTCTTGACAGTATTGATAGCGTAATCCATTACAGCAGGGTCACCCGGGCCATTGGAAAGGAAGTAACCATTGGGCGACCAAGCCTCTATTTCTTTGTATGAAGTTTTAGCGGGAAATACTTTGATAAAACAACCCCTGTCGGCTAAAGACCTCAGGATATTTCTTTTGATGCCCAAATCAAGTACCGCAACCTTAAACGGGGCTGAATCATTACCAAAGAAATAAGGCTCTTTTGTAGTTACCCTGCTGGAAAGTTCAAGCCCAGCCATTGAAGGAACCTTAGCCAACGCTTTCTTCATTTCTTCCGGGTTGAGTTCGGATGATATCAGCGCATTCATGGCGCCTTTCTGGCGGATATGTCTTACCAATTTTCGGGTATCTAAATCGCTTATACCAACAATATTGTGTTTCTCTAAATACTGTTGCAGACTTTCTTTTGCAGTTTTTCGGCTAAACTCCGGAGAAAACTCATTTACTACCAGGCCACTTATTTTGGGTTCACTAGATTCTTGCTCTTCATCTAATGTACCATAGTTGCCTATATGCGCAGTGGTGTTTACAATGATTTGCCCGAAATAGGAAGGGTCTGTATAAATTTCCTGATAGCCGGTCATTCCGGTGTTAAAGCAAATTTCTCCTCCGGTAGTACCCTTTGCTCCTATGGCCTTTCCCTGCATCAGCAGGCCGTCTTCGAGCAATAAATAAGCATTATTCAAGATAGTTAGTGGATTTTGTTAAAAGAACAGGTTATCAAGGCACAAAAATAAAAGAGGGACTGAACATTCGTTCAATCCCTCCAATTTTTTATGCTTTAAATTCAAGCTTAATCTTTATCATCTGATTTGGCCTTTTTAGCGGCCTTTTTCTTTGCCGGCTTCTTCTTTGATTCTTTTGATTCTTCAGCAGCCGCTGTTGGTGCTTCAGCACTGGTTTCTAAAGTTTCATCATCTGATTTTTTTGTGCTTTTACGCCCTCTTCTGGTGGTCTTGGCTTTCTTGGTGGCTACTTCTTTGCCATAAATTTCATTGAAATCTACCAATTCAATAATGCACATATCAGCGTTATCGCCAAGTCTGTTGCCTGTGCGAATAATGCGGGTATATCCACCTGGTCTTTCTCCAATTCTTGAAGCTACTGAGCCAAAAAGTTCTGTAACCGATTCTTTATTTTGAAGATAAGAAAACACTACCCTGCGCGAGTTGGTAGAGTCATCTTTTGACTTTGTCAATAGTGGCTCTACATATTTTCTTAAGGCCTTGGCTTTAGCAACCGTAGTTGTAATTCGCTTCTCCATAATCAGTGAAGAGGCCATGTTAGACAGCAAAGCCGCCCGATGAGGGGCCTTACGACCAAGGTGATTAAATTTCTTACCGTGTCTCATTTTTCTTAATCTTCATCAATTTTATACTTCACGATGTCCATACCAAAAGTAAGACCCTTCTCTGCAACCAATTGCTCAAGCTCTGCTAAAGACTTCTTGCCGAAGTTTCTAAACTTCATCATATCCGAGATCTCCAACTGAACCAATTCTCCTAAAGTTTTTACATCAGCAGCTTTCAAGCAGTTGTATGCACGTACTGAAAGATCAAGGTCGTGCAATGCGGTCTTCAGTAGCTTGCGCATGTGAAGCATTTCTTCATCTACCTGCTCAACTTCACTATCTGCAGCAGACTCAAGTTCCATTGATTTATCAGAAAACAATTTGAAGTGCTGAATCAAAATATGAGCAGCTCCCTCAAGTGCTTTTTCTGGGTGGATGGAACCATCTGTTTCTACTTCAATAACTAATTTTTCGTAGTCGGTCTTTTGCTCAACACGGGTATTTTCAACGCTATATTTAACATTCTTTACAGGAGTAAAAATGGCGTCAATAGGAATGTATCCAAAAACCTGCTCGTTAGGTTTATTTTCTTCTGCAGGCACGTACCCTCTTCCTTTGTCTACACTAAGCTCAATTTCAAAATTAACAGACTCATCTAAATTGCAGATAACATGCTCAGGATTCAACACCTCAAATGAAGTAGTGAACTTGGCTATATCACCGGCAGTAAATGTTTTTTGCTTCTTAATTGAAACAGTGATTTTGCTATCGAAATTTTCACTCACTTTTTTAAACCTTACCATTTTAAGATTCAAAATGATTTCGGCAACATCTTCAACCACACCTTCGATGGTAGAAAACTCGTGTAATACACCCGGGATTTTAATCCCTGTAATTGCATACCCCTCTAGTGAAGAAAGGAGGATTCTGCGTAATGCATTTCCAATCGTTACACCATAACCTTTTTCAAGAGGCTTGAATGTGAAGGTGCCGCGGAAATCATCCGACTTCTCCATTGCAACCTTTTCGGGCATTTGAAATGCTAATATTGACATAGGCAAAATTAATTTAAAATGTAATTGATTATTTAGAGTAAAGTTCAACGATCAATTGCTCATTGATATTCTCAGGAATATCTTCTCTTGATGGCACATTGAGGAACTTCCCAACCATTTCATTACCATCCCACTCAAGCCATGACATACGCTTGCCATGAGCAGAAAGGCTATTGGTTACCACTTCCAGTGATTTAGATCTTTCTCTAACACCTATCTGATCACCAATTTTCAAAGTGAAAGAAGGTATGTTTACAATCTCACCGTTAACCGTTACATGCTTGTGCAATACCAATTGACGGGCTGATCTTCTTGTGGGTGCTATACCCAATCTGTAAACTGTGTTATCCAATCTTGCTTCTAACAATTGAAGTAAAACCTCACCGGTTATACCTTTTTTACGAGAAGCCTTATCGAAGGTACTTGCAAACTGTCGCTCCAATACACCATAGATGTATTTTGCCTTTTGCTTTTCCATTAGCTGAACTGCATACTCACTCTGCTTTTTCCTTCTTCCCTTGCCATGCTGTCCGGGAGGATATGCCTTTTTTGCCAAGGCCTTATTCTCGCCCATTATGGGCTCGTTGTACCTTCTTGAAATTTTTACTTTAGGGCCAGTATATCTTGCCATTTTCTATTAATAAAATAAGATTAAACTCTTCTTTTCTTTGGAGGTCTGCATCCGTTATGCGGCAGTGGAGTAACATCGCGAATTGCGGTTACTTCGATACCAGCACCCTGAATGGTTCTGATTGCAGACTCTCTGCCAGCTCCAGGACCTTTAACAAAAACCTCAACTTTTCTTAAGCCAAGATCAAATGCTTTGCCTGCGGCTTCCTGAGCTGCAGTTTGTGCTGCATAAGGTGTATTTTTCTTAGATCCCTTGAAACCCATTTTTCCCGCAGAGGCCCATGAAATAACCTGACCTGCATTGTTTGTCAACGAGATGATGATGTTGTTAAATGTAGCCTGAATATGAACCTGACCTACAGCTTCTACAACAACTACTCTCTTTTTTGACTTATCCTTTTTCTTTTCAGCCATCGCTTTACTTTATAGCTATTAATTTAATTAACCTTTAGCAGCTTTCTTCTTGTTAGCTACTGTCTTACGCTTACCTTTCCTGGTACGGGCGTTGTTCTTCGTGGTTTGTCCACGCACAGGTAAACCTCTGCGATGACGTAGGCCGCGATAGCAGCCAATATCCAGTAAACGTTTAATGCTAAGCTGCACCTCAGATTTGAGTACGCCTTCAATCTTGAAGTTCTCAGCAATAATTGCCCTGATAGCATTAGACTCTTCATCGTTCCAGTCTTTCACTTTCTTATCCCATGACACACCGGCCCGGGTAAGAACGCTTTGAGCAGAACGCTTACCTATACCAAAAATATAGGTAAGGCTAATTTCGCCTCTCTTGTTATCAGGAATGTCAACACCAGCTATCCTTGCCATAGTTATTATCCTTGTCTTTGTTTATACCTTGGGTTCTTCTTGTTAATCACGTAAAGCTTACCCTTGCGCCTAATGATCTTACATTCTGCACTTCGCTTTTTAATGGATGCCTTTACTTTCATTTTACTTGTATCTAAAAACTATCCTACCTCTTGTTAAATCATATGGAGACATCTCCAATTTTACTTTATCGCCTGGGAGTATGCGTATGTAATGCATGCGCATCTTACCAGATATGGTTGCTATCACTACGTGGCCATTTTCTAATTGCACCCTAAACATGGCATTAGAAAGTGCCTCAGTGATGGTTCCGTCTTGCTCTATCGACTTTTGTTTCGCCACTTATAAGTATAGTTTTCTTCTATAAACTTATGCGTTGTTAATACTTCTGTTTTATCCTCAAAAATTGCCACCGTATGCTCAAAATGAGCTGATGGTTTCCTGTCGGCAGTTCTGATGGTCCATCCATCTTTCTCCTGCACTACATTTCTCGTTCCCATGTTTATCATAGGTTCAATAGCTATAGTCATACCTGCAACAATCTTTACTCCCTTGCCCCTCTTACCATAATTAGGCACTTCAGGATCTTCATGAAGTTTTTTACCTAAACCGTGCCCAACCAATTCTCTGACCACCGTGTATCCGAAACCTTCAACGTAGTTTTGTATTGCAAAACCTATATCTCCAATTCGATTACCCGCTTTTGCCGCTTCTATTCCTTCAAAGAGTGAGTCGTAAGTAACTTGCAATAACTGCAAAACTTTCTCATCAGTTCCTTCTATAGGATAAGAGTAGGCCGAATCGGTGTGGTACCCATTGAAATAGACTCCACAATCAACAGAAATAACGTCACCTTCTTTGACTTCATAGCTTCCCGGAAATCCATGCACTACGTTTTCATTCACTGAAATACATAATGCGGAAGGAAAACCATTATAGTTTTTAAAAGATGGCGAAGCACCGTGGTCTTTTATAAATTCCTCAGCAATCTTATCCAAATCTCTGGTTTGCACTCCCGGCTTCACCTTAGCGGCTACTTCACCGTGTGCTTTACCCAAAATGAGAGCACCTTCTCTCATTATTTGAATTTCTTCTTCGGTCTTTAAATGGACCATCGACTTTCTAAGCCGCAGCAAATTGAGAACGTCCTTTTACTCTACCAGACTTCATCATTCCTTCGTAATGTCTCATCAACAAATAGCTTTCTATTTGCTGAAGTGTATCAAGGATAACGCCCACCATAATTAACAGGGATGTTCCTCCATAGAATTGTGCAAAGTTTTGTCCTACGCCTGCTCTTACCGCAAACGCTGGCAAAATCGCAATCAAGGCCAGGAAAATGGCACCGGGTAAAGTAATTTTTGTTAAAACACTATCTATAAACTCAGCAGTTGACTTACCTGGCTTAATGCCGGGAATAAATCCACCGTTTCGTTTTAAGTTTTCTGAAATATCATTTGAGTTCACCGTTATTGCTGTATAGAAAAATGTGAACAGCAGAATCATCAAACCAAATACAAGGTTGTATTGCCATGAAGTAAAATCACTAAACGTTGCACCAACATAAGCACTTATATCACTGTCTCTCCAAATTCCTGCAATAAGTGGTGGAATGAACATCAAAGCCTGGGCAAAGATGATTGGCATAACACCTGATGCATTCACTTTTAATGGGATAAAATCGCGCTTGCCTCCGTATACCTTGTCGCCAATTACTTGTTTGGCATACTGAATCGGAATTCTGCGGACAGCCTGTACCAACATAATTACTGCCATCACCACAAAAAACAGGGCTAGCAATTCAAAAATGAAGAGTAGCATTCCGCTCATTCCTTTTGAAATGGCTTCGGCTATGATTGAGCCAGGGAATCTTGAAATGATACCGATCATGATCAGCATAGAAATTCCATTGCCAATACCTTTATCGGTAATACGCTCGCCTAGCCACATACAAAACATAGTACCAGCAACAAGAATTACCAATGAACTTACATTAAACATAAGCCCCGGGTTGATAATAGCCTCAGGATTTATTGTTGCATTTAAATAGCCTAAACCTTGTGCAGATGTAATTGCGATGGTTAACACACGTGTAAACTGGTTTAATCTCTTTCTTCCAGAATCACCTTCTTTTTGCATTTTCTGAAAATAGGGGACGGCTACTGTAAGCAACTGCACCACAATAGAAGCTGAGATATAGGGCATAATACCCAAAGCAAAAATAGAAGCCCTGCTAAAAGACCCTCCAAGGAAAGTATTGATCAAATCAAAAATTCCTCCCTGCTCACCTGAGGTTAGCAGGTTTGGATCAATCCCTGGTAAAACAATAAAAGAACCTAATCTGAAAATCACAAGGAACCCAATAGTATTGAGAATCCTTACTCGAAGGTCTTCAATCGAAAAAATGTTCTTTATGGTCTCAAAAAATTTCTTCATCTCAAATCTTTGTCACAGTCCCCCCTACGCTTTCAATTGCCTTTACCGCTGTTTCTGAGAATGCATGCGCATAAACATTTACTTTGGATTTTAACTCACCGCGACCTAATACTTTTACTTTGTCCTTTTTACCAATAATTCCGTTCTCCAAAAACAATTCAATATTAAGGGTATCCTTCTTTGACTTACTGGCTATTTCTTCCAACAGATCAAGATTAATTGCCCTGAAGTATATTTTGTTATTGTTCTTAAAACCAAACTTAGGTACCCTTCTCTGAAGTGGCATCTGTCCGCCTTCAAAACCCAATTTCTTGCTGTACCCCGATCTTGACTGAGCTCCTTTATGTCCACGTGTGGCTGTACCTCCTCCACCAGAACCATGGCCCCTTCCTAATCTCTTATTATCTTTTACTGAACCTCTTGCAGGTTTTAATGTATGCAGCTTCATGTTATAATTCTTTTACTGTAATCAGGTGATTAACTTTTCTGATCATCCCGGCAATTTGCGGGGTAAGTTCGTGTTCAACAGTTTTGTTGATTTTGCCTAAGCCCAAAGCCTGAATGGTTCTGTGCTGCGTCTCCGGACGATTAATCAGGCTTCTAATCTGTGTTATTTTAACCTTGCCCATTGCTATTAACCGTTAAATACCTTAGATAATGAAACTCCTCTTTTTCGTGCTACTGAGTAGGCATCTCTCATACTGGTCAAAGCTTTAAAAGTTGCTTTCACCACGTTGTGCGGGTTTGAGGAGCCCTTTGATTTAGCCAATACGTTGTGAATGCCTGCGCTCTCTAACACGGCACGCATTGCACCACCTGCAATTACACCAGTACCTGGAGAGGCTGGCTTCAAAAGCACAAAACCTCCACTGTATTTACCTAAAGCTTCATGCGGAACAGTGCCTTTAATTATCGGCACCTTTACAAGATGTTTCTTAGCATCATCAATTCCTTTGGTAATTGCATCTGTTACTTCATTGGCTTTACCTAAGCCATACCCCACTACACCGTTTCCATCACCCACAACAACAATTGCAGAGAAGCTGAATCTTCTTCCTCCTTTTACCACTTTGGCTACACGCTGGATAGCTACCACCTTTTCTTTGAGGTCTATCTCACTCGCCCTTACTGTACTTATATTGCTAGATGTCATATTTTCCTACGCTTAGAATTCCAATCCGCCTTCCCTGGCTCCGTCTGCAAGTGCCTTGATATTGCCATGATACAAATAACCATTACGATCAAAAACGATGGCTTGTATACCACTTGACTTTGCCTTCTCGGCAATTTTCTTACCTACAGTCTTTGATACCTCTACATTTAATTTACCCTTCTGTCCAACCTCTACAGAAGATGAGGCTACCAGCGTATTGCCACTCAAATCATCAATAATTTGAGCATAAATACCTTTGTTACTTCTAAAAACTGAAAGCCTTGGCCTGTCAGGAGTACCATTGATCCTTTTACGGACACCCTTTTTAATCCTGAACCTTCTTTCTGTGTTCTTCATTATAAATTCATTTATTATTTAGCAGCAGCCTTACCAGCTTTTCTGCGGATATACTCACCACTGAAACGAATACCTTTTCCTTTGTAGGGCTCGACTTTACGTAACGACTTGATCTTTGCGGCCACCTGGCCAACCAATTGCTTATCAATGCCTTCCAAAATAATGGTAGGATTCTGACCTTTTTCTGTAATTGCTGTTACTTTCAGTTCTGAGGGCACAGCTAAAAAAATGCTGTGCGAGTAGCCCAGGCTCAACTCCAAAACATTGTTTTGTGCAGTTGCCTTATAACCTACACCCACCAATTCAAGTTGTTCTTTATAACCATTACTTACTCCCTCAATCATATTAGCAATTAACGCGCGGTATAGACCATGCATTGCTTTATGACGTTTCTGCTCTGTAGGGCGCTCAAGCGTAACAACACTATCTTCCTGCTTAATAATAAAGTCAGGATCAATAGTTTGCTTAAGTTCACCTTTAGGACCTTTAACCGAGACAAGATGATCTTTCTCAGCGAAGCTAAAAGTAACTCCCGCAGGAACATTTATAGGTAGTTTACCAATTCTTGACATAGTTCACTCTATTAATAGACGTAACACAAAACCTCTCCACCAACATTAAGTGAGCGCGCTTCCTTGTCGGTAATCACTCCCTTGGAAGTTGATAGAATAGCTACACCCAAACCATTTTTTACTCTTGGCACACTAACCGCCTGAGTGTATTTACGCAAACCCGGAGAACTCACTCGCTCAAGGTTTGAAATTGCCGCTTCTTTGGTATCAGGGTTATATTTCAAGGCAATTTTAATTTTGCCCTGAGGAGTATCTGATGCTTCAAACTTATAGTTCAGTATATAACCCTTATCAAAAAGCACCTTGGTCAACTCTTTTTTCAAGTTAGACGCAGGCACTTCAACCACTTTATGGTTGGCTTTGATGGCATTTCTCAACCTTGTGAGATAATCTGCTATTGGATCTGTCATTTTTTTCTACAATTCTTTATAAAAAGCAAGCCCGTCTAAAACGGGGCTGCAAAGATATCTAAGTTTTACTATAATCAAAAGGCCATTTCGGCCTTAAATCTCTACCAACTGGACTTAGTTACTCCGGGTATTTTACCCTCGGAAGCCATTAATCTGAACACGTTTCTACAAACACCAAATCGCCTGATATAGCCCCTGGGTCTGCCTGTAAGCTTGCAGCGGCTACGTAAACGAACCGGTGAGGCGTTTCTCGGCAACTTATCCAGTCCAATCCAATCTCCGGCTTCCTTCAAAGCTTTTCTTTTGGCTGCGTACTGGGCTACTAGCTTCTCTTTTTTCTTTGTTCTTGCGATAATTGAAAGTTTCGCCATAATTTAGTTTGAGTTTCTGTTGACAAAAGGCATTCCTAAGGCCTTTAACAATTCATAACTTTCTTCGTCAGACTTGGCAGTTGTTACAAAAGTAATGTCCATACCATTGATCTTAGTCACTTTATCGATACTGATTTCGGGGAATATAATTTGCTCTTTTACACCCAATGTGTAATTGCCACGCCCGTCAAATCCTTTATCGCTAATTCCCTTAAAATCTCTTACACGTGGAAGTGCAACACTTACCAACCTGTCAAGAAATTCATACATCCTGTCTCCACGCAAAGTTACCCTTCCGCCAATTGGCATTTGCTCTCTAAGTTTAAAGTTAGAGATGGCTTTCTTTGACTTGGTTGCAACGGCTTTCTGACCAGTGATAGTTGAAAGCTCTTCGAGACCTGTATCTATAATTTTCTTGTCGGCTACAGCAGCACCCATACCTTTATTAATGCAAATCTTTTCGATTTTAGGTACTTGCATAACTGACTTATACTGGAACTTGTCCTTCAATGCAGGAGCAATTTCCTTTACATATTTTTCTTTTAATCTGGGAGTTGCCATTATTTAATAAATTCTCCTGTTTTCTTTGAATACCTCTGTAGTTTGCCTTTTTCGTTCAGCTTTCTTCCCACTCTTGTTGGTTGGCCTGTCGCAGGATCAATCAAAGCAAGGTTGCTAAGGTGGATTGTTCCTTCCACTTTTTTAATTCCTCCCTCTGGGTTTCCTGCAGATGGCTTTTGATGCTTGGTGACCATATTAACACCCTCAACAACTGCACGATTTTTCTCTGCAATTACTTCGAGTACCTTACCTGTTTTACCATTATCATTACCTGAAGTAACTTTAACGGTATCTCCTTTCTTTATGTGGAGCTTAGGTTGCTGATTTCTTTTTCTTTCCATGACTTTTATAATACTTCTGGAGCCAATGACACAATTTTCATGTACTGCTTCTCTCTTAATTCACGAGCAACGGGTCCGAAAATACGGGTACCACGAGGTTCGTCCTGAGCATTCAAGAGAACTGCTGCGTTATCCTCAAAGCGGATATAAGAGCCATCTTTTCTGCGTACTTCTTTTTTAGTTCTTACGATAACTGCTTTGGAGACAGAACCCTTTTTGACATTACTGGAGGGTATAGCAGATTTTACACTCACTACAATTTTATCGCCCACGCTCGCGTATCTTCTCTTGGTTCCTCCCAATACACGAATTACCAATACTTCTTTGGCTCCGCTGTTATCCGCTACATTAAGTCTTGACTCTTGCTGTATCATTTTACTTGGCTTTTTCGATAATTTCTATCAATCTCCACTTCTTGTTCTTGCTCATAGGTCTCGTTTCCATAATTCTTACGGTATCGCCAACACCTGCGGTGTTTGTCTCATCATGAGCCATGAACTTAGTAGTACGGTTCATAAACTTTCCATAAATAGGGTGCTTCACTCTTCTATCCACTGCAACAGTGATAGACTTGGTCATCTTGTTACTGACAACCCTACCTATTTTTTCTTTCCGGTTATTCCTGGATGTATCTGTATTCTCCATTACTTCTGTAATTCTTTTGCTTTGAGTTCGGTTTTCAATCTGGCAACGAGTCTTCTTGCCTCTTTCACCTTCATTGGATTTTCAATGGGAGACACATTATGCGCAAATTTTAACTTACGAAGCGCTTCAGCTTCCGTTACAAGTTTTTGCTTTAACTCTTCTAAACTCAATGCCTTTATTTCTACGTTTTTCATAATCTTATTCAACGTAATCTCTACTAACTGAAAACTTTGTCTTTAAGGGTAATTTTTGCTCAGCCAATCTAAGCGCGGCTTTAGCAGTCGCAAGACTAACGCCACCTGCTTCAAACAAAATGGTGCCTGGTTTTACTACGGCTACCCAATATTCAGGAGCTCCTTTACCCTTACCCATCCTTACTTCAGCAGGCTTTTTGGTGATAGGTTTATCTGGAAATATTCTGATCCATACCTGACCTTCTCTCTTCATTGCCCTTGTTACGGCAATCCTGGCCGCCTCAATTTGTCTGGCAGTTAACCAACCTGGTTCCATGGCTTTTAATGCAAAGGAACCAAAGGCAATTGCGTGCCCTCTTGTAGCTATTCCCTTTACCTTTCCCTTATGGGCTTTTCTAAATTTCGTTCTCTTAGGCTGTAACATTGTTACCTGTCAGTTTCTGTTATTATTTCTTTTTCCTTCTTCCTTCAGATGGACCTCTTTTTCCTCTTGGCGGATGACCTCCTCCTTGGTTTCCTTTACCATGACCACCAGGTGTATTGGTTACAACACCCACATTAGGAGACAAATCACGCTTTCCGAATACTTCTCCTTTAAATATCCACACCTTAATCCCTATTTTACCATAGACAGTCTGAGCTTCAGTGATTGCATAATCGATATCGGCTCTTAGCGTATGCAAAGGGATACGTCCCTCTTTATATTCTTCTGTACGGGCCATGTCTGCTCCTGCAAGACGACCCGATAATCTCACTTTAATACCTTCGGCACCTACCCTAATTGCTGAGGCAATTGCTTGCTTCATTGCTCTTCTATAAGAAATTCTTGCTTCTAGCTGCTGCGCGATAGATTCGCCAACAAGTTTTCCATCCAACTCAGGACGTTTAATTTCATAGATGTTGATTTGAACATCTTTACCGGTAAGTTTCTTTAATTCTTCCTTAATTTTATCTACTTCGGCCCCACCTTTACCGATAACCACACCAGGGCGCGCAGTATGAATAGTTAAGGTGATTCGCTTTAGCGTTCTTTCAATAACGATTTTAGCGATTCCGCCTTTGGGAATACGTGCTTCTACATATTTTCTGATTTTATGGTCTTCAACCAGTTTGTCAGAAAATGTTTTGCCGCCATACCAGTTGGAATCCCAACCACGTATGATACCAAGCCTTAATCCTATCGGGTTAACTTTTTGTCCCATTATTCTTTTGTCTCTTTATCTTCAGAAGATTTCGTTTCCACTGCCACTGCTGATTTATGGCTATCTATTACCAAGGTCACATGATTTGATCTTTTTCTGATTCTGTGCGCTCTGCCCTGTGGAGCAGGTCTCAATCTCTTCAAAATACGACCACCATCTACCCAAATCTCTTTTACATACAGGTCTGCCTCTTCAATCTTTGCCTCCTGATTTTTGTTTTGCCAGTTTGCTACTGCAGAAAGTAGAAGCTTTTCAATTTTAGCAGCACCCACTTTAGCTTCATGTCTTAATGTGTTTATGGCCAATCCCACCCTTTGCCCGCGGATAAGATCTGCTACTAACCTCATTTTTCTTGTTGAAGTAGGCACATCTTTAAGTTTAGCCATTACAGGGCCTGTTTTGGCAGCTTCCCTGGCAGCTTCCTTCTTTTGCCTTTTCAATACAGATCTTTTTGTCTTTTTCGCTACAGTTTCCATTAATAATTAGCGCTTGCTATTAGTTATTATTTACCGCCTTCTTTTCTGTTACCTGAGTGTCCCTTGAATGTTCTTGTAGGGGCGAACTCTCCTAGCTTATGGCCTACCATGTTTTCTGTTACATACACTGGAATGAATTTGTTTCCATTATGAACAGCAAAAGTGTGGCCTACGAAATCAGGAGAAATTGTTGACCTCCTTGACCATGTTTTTATTACCGACTTCTTGCCCGAGTCGTTCATGGTTTCTACTTTCTTAACCAACCTGAAGTCGATGTAGGGTCCTTTTTTTATTGATCTTCCCATTATTTCTTCCTCCTGTTAATGATTAATTTATCAGAATACTTATTCACTGGTCTTGTTTTCTTGCCTTTAGAGATCAATCCTTTTCTTGATCTGGGGTGCCCACCGGAGGCTCTTCCCTCACCACCACCCATAGGGTGATCGACAGGGTTCATCGCTACACCACGAGTTCTCGGACGCTTACCTAACCAGCGGTTTCTTCCTGCTTTACCCACACTTGTATTCATGTGGTCAGCGTTTGAAGTTGCTCCTATTGTAGCATAACACTCTACCAACACATTTCTCATTTCACCACTTGGTGTTTTCAAAGTTGCATATTTTCCTTCTCTGGCAAGTAGCTGAACAAAAGTTCCGGCACTTCTTGCCAAAGCTCCACCTTTACCGGGTTTCATTTCAACATTATGAATGATAGTACCAAGAGGGATCTTAGAAAGTGGAAGTGCATTCCCGATTTCAGGAGCGATGTCAGCACCTGAAACAACTTGCTGACCCACCTGCAAACCCTGAGGAGCTAAAATGTATGATTTCTCACCATCAGCATAAAACAAAAGTGCAATGCGAGCCGTGCGATTTGGATCGTACTCAATTGTCTTTACAGTTGCAGGCACACCATGTTTTGATCTTTTGAAGTCGATAAGTCTTAATTTCTGCTTATGTCCTCCCCCGATATAACGCATGGTAAGATGCCCGGCACTATTTCTTCCGCCAGTTCTTTTCTTTGACACGAGTAAAGACCTCTCAGGCTTTGATGCAGTAATCTCATCAAAGGAGGGGGCCATCCTGTGTCTGGTTCCTGGTGTTACCGGTTTTAATTTCTTCAGTCCCATTGTCTTAAATTATACTGCGCTGTAAAAATCAATTACTTCTCCCTCTGCCAGCGTAACTATTGCTTTTTTAACGCTTGGTTTTCTGCCTTCAAGTGTACCGCTTTTGGTGTACCTTGATTTCTTCTTGCCCATAATGTTCATGGTGTTTACGCTTTCAACATTAACACCATACATTTTCTCAACTGCTTTCTTTATCTCGACTTTGTTTGCGCTAGCATCAACTACAAAGCCATACATGCCCTTCTCATTAAGAGCAGAAACTTTTTCAGTTACCAGGGGTTTTTTAAGTACGCTCATCTTTATTTATTTAATAAAGTATCAATCTTGTTTATCGCGCTCTCAACCAATAAAAGCTTATCAGCATTGATTACATCATAGGTAGTCAATTGATCTGCTGTAGTGATTTTGGCATTTTGAATGTTTCTGCCTGATAGCACCAGGTTCTTAATAGGCTCAGGAATCACCAATAAAGTCTTTTTATCAGCAACAGCCAGTGCTTCGATCATTTTCAAATACTCCTTGGTTTTTGGAGATTCGAAATTGAAATCTTCGAGGATAGCTATGTCATTATCTTTTGCTTTGTAAGAAAGCGCAGAACGCTTAGCCAGTGCTTTTACTTTTTTGTTCAGTTTAAACCTATAATCTCTGGGTTGTGGACCGAATACACGACCTCCGCCAACGAAAAGAGGGTTTTTAATATTTCCTGCACGTGCACCACCGGTGCCCTTTTGCTTCTTTATCTTCTTTGAAGAACCTGATATCTCATTTCGCTGCTTCGCCTTGTGCGTTCCCTGGCGCTGGTTGGCCAGAAATTGTTTTACATCAAGGTAAATTGCATGGTCGTTTGGTTCAATACCAAAAACCGAATCAGACAAGCTAATCTTTCTGCCTGTCTCCTCGCCACTATATTTAAGTACCGTTACGTCCATTACTTCTCAAGTATTACAGTTGAATTTTTTGCTCCAGGTACAGAGCCGCTTACTACGATAAGATTTTGCTCAGGTACGATCTTCATAACACGAAGGTTAAGCACCTTAACTCTGTCATTACCCATACGACCTGCCATGCGCTTGCCTTTGTGTACTCTTGAAGCGAATGAAGCGTTACCAATAGAACCCGGGGCACGGAGTCTGTTGTGCTGACCGTGGGTAGCTTCACCTACACCACTAAATCCATGTCTTTTTACTACCCCCTGAAAACCGTGGCCTTTAGAGATGCCCACTGCATCCAAAAAATCACCCTCTTTAAATACCTCTTCTACTTTGATCTCACGGCCAAGCTCTACCATACCATCAAATTCAACTCTGAAGTCTCTGAATTCAGCAATTTTCTTCTTTGGTGTTGTTCCGGCTTTTTTGAAATGACCAACAAGAGGCTTGGATGTATTCTTTTCTTTCTTCTCACCGAAAGCAAGCTGAACAGCACGATAACCATCAGTCTCAACATTTTTGACTTGAGTTACCACGCATGGACCTGCCTCAATGACTGTACACGCGACACTCTCACCCTCAGGTGTGAATATGCTCGTCATTCCGACTTTTCTTCCAATAATTCCAGGCATTGTTTTTTAATTTAAGCCCTAATTGCGGCTCTTACGCAAAAAGGACTGCAAAGATAGGAACTAAAGAATAGTTACCAAATAGTGGTTTTAAAATTTTTATATGCCTAAAAGACTCGAAATTGACTTAACTAGCTGACTTTTTACCGCGTTGAAGAATACCCGATTTTCGTTCAAAATTACAATGATGTGTTTGGTACTGGGCACATTAATTTTGCTTAGCATTAGCGTGGGAAGTGTTTATATCCCGTTCAATGATATTATCAGTATAATATTGGGCAATGAGCCTATAAATCCTGCCTGGGGCAAAATCATTATCGATTATCGTTTACCTAAATCACTTACGGCCTTAATTGCTGGCGCAGCTTTATCATTAAGCGGCTTGCAAATGCAGACCTTGTTCAGAAATCCGTTGGCCGGACCTTATGTTTTGGGCATAAGTGCCGGAGCAAGCTTAGGTGTGGCACTTCTTATTTTGGCAGGACTTAATTTGGGTTTTGCTGGTGGTACCATCGGCACTGCATTGGCTGCCATATTAGGCGCCACTTTAGTATTAGTACTCATTCTTTCCATTGCCAGACGCATTCGCGACAATGTCTCACTCCTTATAATAGGCTTAATGATAGGTAGCGCTACTGGGGCCTTGCTCTCCATTTTGCAATATTTTAGTCAAGCTGAACGCATTCAATCATTTATTATTTGGGCCATGGGCAGCTTGGGTAGTTTAGGCTGGAAGGAAATTCCCCTTATCACTGGCGTTCTAGTTGCAGGATTTTCCATCGCCTTTTTAAAGATAAAAGACCTTAATGCACTTCTGTTGGGTGAGCATTATGCCCGAAGTTTAGGTATACGAACCGAGAGAAGCCGGTTATGGATTATACTAAGTTCCGGCATGCTTGCAGGAGTCATCACTGCCTTTTGCGGCCCAATTGCATTTATCGGTTTATCAGTACCCCATCTCGCACGTATTGTTTTCGATACTACGGATCATAAAATTCTAATCCCGGCATGCGCCATTCTAGGGGCTATTGTACTGTTGTTTTGTGATCTGATTGCCCAAATGCCCGGCAGCAGTAAAGTATTACCCATTAATATTATTACCGCACTCATCGGAGCTCCGGTTGTAATTTGGCTGGTAATTAATAACCGGAACCAAAAAGTGAGACTTTGATGCTCCAGCTCAAAAATTTACATATCGGCTACAAAGAAAAAAATGGAGTAGTAATGCTCTTCGAGGGATTAAATCATAGAATAGAGCCTGGTGAATTGGTGTGTTTTATGGGGCCGAATGGCATAGGAAAATCTACACTTATCCGAAGCATAGCAGGATTGCAGCCAATTATTAAAGGAGATGCATTTCTTAACACTTTACAATTAAGCAAAGCCGAGCCAGAAGAAGTTGCAGCAAACATTAGTTTGGTACTCACCGAGAAAGTCAACACGCTCAATGTTAAAGTTGAGGAAATGATTGGGTTTGGTCGATATCCATATCTTGGCTGGCAACTAAAATTCAGTACGAGTGATTTGGAGATAATTGAAGCTGCAATTGCTCAAACCAACATCCGGCATCTGCGAGGAAAGAAAATGTATGAACTCAGTGACGGTCAGGCCCAAATGGTAATGATCACACGTGCTTTAGTTCAGGATGGCCAACTAATTTTACTTGATGAGCCCACTGCACATCTTGACCTTAATAATAGGGTAGAGATTATGAACTTACTTAAAGACCTGGCCCGTACGTCTGGCAAAGCCATATTAGTAGCAACACATGAGCTTGACCTGGCCCTGCAGACAGCCGATACCATTTGGCTTGCCGGACTTGATAAAGACATTAAAGCGGGGGTTCCTGAAGATCTTGTTTTAGACGGTTCAATTGATAGTGTGTTTCAGTTCAAAGGATTTGACCTTAAAACAGGCAAAGTTTTTCATAAAACCGATAGAAAAATAAGTATATCTGTGCAAGGAGATGGACATGCTTTGCTTTGGACCCGAAATGCAATGGAAAGAAATGGCTATGAGCTATCCGAAAACGGAGAGAAAAAAATAATCATTAGCCATGTGGAAAACAGACTTCAATGGAATATAGAGAGTAAGGATCAGCAGCTAACTTTTTATAAAATCAGTGAGTTACTCCAGGGCCTAAACAATTCTTAAACACTTGAATAAATTCTATTTCTTACCTTGCCATATAATTCAGTGAGGCATCATGGTTAATAAGAAGAAACTATTCCCCTATACATTCAACAAAAAATATAACAAGTCGGTGGCATACTTCTCAATGGAGTTTGCTGTAGATCAATCACTAAAAATCTACTCAGGAGGTTTAGGATTTCTAGCTGGTTCACATATGCGCAGTGCTTATGAACT
>CAZVFM010000008.1:0-25128 GCA_964626095.1 uncultured Roseivirgaceae bacterium
CCTATAGCATTGGCATCAAGAAGATCTAAAAAAAAAGGACCAACCAAAATCACCAGAATTAAAATTGTTACTACACTAATCCCAATGACTATTAATGTGGTCTGCAATAAATTTACAAATTCAGACTCGGATTTAGGCAAAACAAAAGCTCTTGTAAACTGTAGAGTTGAGAATATTGCCAAATTAGAAGTGATAGCAATGAAAAGTGCAAAATAACCATAAGTTGAAGGGGCGAAGATCCTTGCCAAAAATGGGGTGAAGATAAAACCCAGGAGGATAGCCACGGAGTTACCTGAAAAAGTAATGGCCAGATTGCGGGCAAAAGATCCTCTAACTTTTAGCTTCTCGAACAAAAGTATTCTAATTTAAATCAATTCGAATTATCATGTAAATTGGGCAAATTAATCTAATATTAATTGAACTACTTTAACATAAACAAATGAAACGTGTGCTTTTTTTCGTGCCTTATGTATTAGGGAAGTCAGCATCTCAACGTTTCAGATTCGAACAATACTTAAATCTACTCTCAATTAAGGGCTTCAATATAAAGATAAAGCACTTATTGAATCAGAATGACCTTTTCATATTATACAATTCCAAAAAAAAAATTTCAAAACTTCTTCTAGTCGTCAAAGCATCCATAATTAGGTTATACCAGCTAAGAACTGTCTTAGGTTGTACATACCTGTTCATTCACAGAGAATTACTTCCTGTAGGACCTCCTGTGTTTGAATGGATTTTCGCTAAAGTTCTCAAAAAAAAAATCATCTACGATTTTGATGATGCCATTTGGTTAACTGATAAAACCAATGAATCTAGGTTGGAAAGGATGATTCGCTGGAGAAGCAAGGTTGGTTTAATCTGTAAATGGAGTTACAAAGTAAGCTGCGGCAATGCTTACCTGGCAGACTATGCAAGACAATTTAATAGCAATGTACTAATCAACCCCACAACAATTGACACTGATAATGTTCATAACCCTCATCTTTATAATAAACAAGATCTTCGTGTTAAAAGCAGCATTGATACAATTGTTATTGGTTGGACCGGCTCACATACGACACTGAAATACTTAGAAGAACTTTATCCCGCACTGAAAGAAATTGAGAGTAAATTTCCGGAGATAGTCTTTTTAGTGATTGCCGACCGTCCTCCCGTGATGAGTTTAAAAAACATACTATTTAAGGCCTGGTCAGCTGAAACTGAAGTTGAAGATTTGATGCTTGCTGATATTGGTATCATGCCTCTTCCGGATGATGAGTGGTCAAAAGGGAAGTGTGGATTTAAAGCCTTACAATATATGGCCTTGGAAATTCCTGCACTGGTGTCGCCTGTTGGCGTTAATACAGAAATTGTCATCGATGGTAATGAGGGGTTTCACTGTAAAACTTCGGATGACTGGATTAGAAATATTGGTCAATTGATTGCTAATGAAACGTTACGAAAGGAGATGGGAAAAAGAGGTAGACAAAAAGTAATCAACAATTACTCGGTACGTTCTAATACAGATAATTTTCTTTCTCTCTTTACATGATAATAAACTAAACTTATTCCAACCAGGTAAAAAGGTATCATTGGAATTTTGTACCTAACCAACGTTCCAAAGTTAAAAGTAGACACACCAACAGCAAAGGCAAACACAAGTGCAAACACCAAGCAAAATTTTACTTCACGCTGTAAAATCAATCTCCCTAATTTAAAACGCGAAAACCAAACAATATAAAGTGTTAAAAAAAGCATGGCAATTGCTTCTATCGATGCCAACAACATAAATGGGTTATTGACTTCCCACAAATAAGGCCTAAAGAGTGAAACATTTATTGCGGCTGGCGCCAGTCTTACCATGCCTCCATAGGTGCCGTCCAATTCACCCAAAGAATAAGGAGATCCTGCAGATCGTCCTGTGTAAAAACCAATGTCATATGCTGTAATTCTGGCTGTTTCGGGTAATCTTTTAAGATTGTACTTTGGGTCATCGGCTACAATTTGCTCAGTAATTAATAGCCCGGCATAAACGAGGATTGTCAAAAACAAGGGCACCAACAAAATCCTTAACATGAGCGATTTAATCCTTTTGTAGTAATTGTCAGAAATCCACAGAAGCACTGCAGGTAAAAAACATAATAAAATATATTTTTTGACAGCAAACATTACATAAAAAGTTACCAATAGTGCCAGCACGTTCAATATTGAAAATCTTCTTTCAAAGAATAATCTATAAATAAAAAAAGTAGCCATTCCTAAAGCCGAAAGTGTAATGGTGTCTTTCAATATTCCAGAGCCCCAGAAAAAAACGGAAGGAACAAACAAACAAATAACCGCTAGCCAGCCATAATGGTCGGGATACAGTTTATAGAATGTTAAAAAAAATAACCATGAACCCACAAAGCCTATAACAGCAAAAAGTACAGCAGTTGCTGAATATGTAGAAAATGTCAGCAGATCGAAAATTGTCGCCAGCTTTACAATTGCAAATGATGATGGGTCAGCAAACATCCAGATTCTGCTGGAATACTCAAAAGTACTTCCGGCATGTTCCCCATTTGAAAACAATAATTGAATCCCTTTAACTGGAGAATCCAAAAATGCTTCCCATATAATTCTACTGCCTTGGGTGTGATAAGTAAACGTATCGCCACCACCATAGTAAAACTGATAAATAAAACCTATGGCTAAAGCACCTATTATGCGTACAGTAAGTGCAGGAAAAAAATATTTTCTGTTTGTACCGTCCGTTGCCAGGGGTCGGATTAAATAAGCAAACACATATACTGCGAAAAGAATAATGGGGGTTACTATGAGGTCACGAAGTTCCAAGAAATATGTTTAAGTGTTAATGTGCTTCAAACTGTTTTTAAAAGTAGTTAATCCAGTATTTAAATCACAAAACTTCTTCAACCAAAACATAAGCACAACAACACATCCTACTCGCCTTTCTCCATCTTCTTCATTTTTTCCTTTGCCTGCTTGTTAGCGGGGTCTTTTCTTCCAGTAAGCTTTCTTACTTTTTTGAAATAATCTTTGGCGGCATCTTTATCCCCCTTTTGGTGGCTGATTTCACCAAGTCTGATTAAAGAGAAATGATAGTAGCCCGATTCGTTGGCGTTAACTTCTTCTGCATAATTAACAGCCAGTCGATAAAATCTCTCTGCCTCCTCAATATTCCTTCTAACATCGTAAAACTGACCAAGAAAAAATGCGGCATATCTCCCACTATTAGCTTCATAGCCCAGCTGTGTACTATCAATTTTTTGAAGTATGGTTTTACTTACCACTTCAAGTTCAGGATACCTTCCCAATGAATACAACATGCGCGCAAAATACCTGTGAAAGTATGGGTTGTTGGGATAAGTTCTGTGCAAGTACTCACTTATGTTATAGGCCTCTACCTGTTTATTCTCATAGTTATTTAAAATGCGCATGAGCCACACCATTGATTCTATGCGTGTATAAAAGGCGTTATAAGAAACTTCACGCAGTTGTCTCACGCCCAATTCTTTATCTCCTTTTGGAAAAAATAACAAGACGGGTTTTAGTAAAGAATAATTCTCCGGTACCCATACTGAAAAATAATTGTAAAGAGCATCGCCAAACAACAGCTCAGGGCTCAGGTCATGATACCCCTTACTGTCCTCCATATAGTCAAGCGCACTTTTACCTGCAGCAATGGCCTTCGACCAGTTCTTTCTGTCTTCATCAGAATACAGCCTGCCTTTAAATCCATAAGATGCGGCCAGAAAAAAGGAAGCTTCTACTTTAAATTCAGGCATTTTATACAACTTCTCTGCCTTAAAAATGGCTGAATCCATATAGGCAAGAAAGCGATCATCGTTATATGTGAGTTTTGGGTTAGGCATAATCTTCCACCACTCACTCAGGCCCATCAAAAAATAGGGCAAGGGATGCCAAGCATATTTCTGCTTCAACCACCTGAATTGCTGTTCGGCCCTTGCAAACTTGAAATTATACATGTCTTCAAGTGCTTCGGTAATTTCCAACTGCACAGTAATATCAGATAAAAGAATTATAGTGGTATCTCTTTTTGCAGTTTGTGCCTCTGCAACAAAAGAAATCAGGTTTACTAAAAAACATAATGCAACAAAAATTCTCATATTTACCAGCTAATAAGGCCGCAAACTTACTCTAAAATAAGTATTTCAAATTCCTCTGGTTCAATCAAATCATATGCCCTTAAGCAATTTCTATCAAAGCGCATCTAAATTCGATAAACGACTGCTTTTTGTCTTATTGTGTTTGCTTACTTTTTCACTTCTATTTATACGTAAAAACTTTATTGAAAGCTCAACTGCGGCATTTCAATTTTTAGAAGGTGAAGGATTAGGCTGGGTTTTTCGATTGTTCAACACACTAGAATACCTGAGTGTTCCAATAATTTATTTATGGAAAATTACCATTATCGCTTTTGTCATTTGGGTTGGGAGCTTCACTTTTGGTTACAAAGTTTATTATAAACAAGCATGGTCGCTCTGCCTGATTGCTGAGTTTGTCTTTGTGCTGCCGGAGCTAATAAAGGTCTTCTGGTTTATGTTTTTTGTTCCTGATCCTTCCTTGTTTGAAATCAGAGGGTTCTATCCCTTCTCTATGATACAGTTCTTTGATTTTAATGAATTGTCTCAAATGTATTATTACCCCCTCAAGGCCCTCAATGTATTTGAGCTGTTCTATTGGTACCTCTTGGCTTCCGGACTTTCTTTTTATATGCGTAAAAGTATCGGAAAAGCCTGGATCATCGTTTTAGCAACCTATGTACCCCTGTTTTTACTTTGGTTGGGATATTACATCCTCGTTTATGGCTAATTTACCAGCGGCTGAGGCATAACAAGGGCTTTTTACTATTTTCGCCAATTAATTTTTCATCAGATACATGAATTTTCAGAAAATCAACAACATCAGCGGCTGGACAATATTCGCAATTGCCACTTTGGTTTATTGGATCACTGTTGAACAAACCGCCAGCTATTGGGACTGCGGTGAGTTTATTGCTGTATCCTATAAACTCCAGGTGCCGCACCCTCCGGGGGCACCCCTCTTTTTGTTAATAGGAAGAATGTTTTCTTTTCTTGCTATGGGCGATGTGGAACAAGTAGCGTATTGGATAAATATTTCCAGTGTTATAGCCAGTGGGTTCACCATTCTATTTCTTTTTTGGTCTATCGTAATGTTGGGTCGCAAATTACTTGGCATCAATAAAATTGATGAAATATCACCCGAAAAGGCCTGGTTACTCATGGGAGCCGGGGCTGTTGGTGCCCTTGCCTATACTTTTTCCGATTCCTTTTGGTTCTCTGCTGTAGAGGCAGAAGTATACGCCATGTCATCCTTTTTCACTGCCTTTGTTTTTTGGGGAATTTTAAAGTGGGAATTAATTGAAGACGAAAGCAAGGCCAACCGCTGGATACTGCTCATCGCTTATATGATGGGATTGTCAATAGGTGTTCACTTGCTCAACCTGGTAACCATTCCGGCACTCGGACTTATCTATTATTTCAAAAAATATAAACCTTCGCGATGGGGAGTAATTGGCACCCTACTCATCAGCGGGATGATCATCATATTCATTAATGACTTCATTATTCCTGGCTTACCTACCATTGCAGGGAGTTTTGAAGTATTCTTTGTAAACACCCTGCGTCTTCCTTTTGGTTCTGGTGCATTATTCTTTTCACTGCTCATCGTAGCAGGACTTGTTTATGGAATTTATACCACGCACAAGAAAGGAAAAGTAGTTTGGAACACCTTTCTTCTATCAACCGCTTTCATTTTGATTGGATACATGTCGTATGCTGTGGTTGTTATCCGTTCCAATTACAATCCTCCCATTGATGAGAATGATCCTTCCGATATAATGTCATTCGTTCGTTACCTCAAACGCGAGCAGTACGGCAGTAGGCCTTTATTTTACGGACAATACTTTACCGCAGGCAGACCCATCGACACCAAAGAAGGTGCCCCTAATTACGTGAAAGGAAAAGATCGTTACGAAATTTCCGATCGTAAATTTTCTTATGTCTATGATCCGAATCAGATGACCATCCTTCCAAGGATTTACAGCACAGAACCCAATCATCAAAGCAGGTATAGAGAAATACTGGGTTTGCGAGAAGGACAAAAACCTAACTTCATTGACAATATCTCCTTCATGTTTAAACACCAGTTGGGCTGGATGTACTGGCGATATTTCATGTGGAATTTTGCCGGACGCGAAAGTGATATTCAAAATGCCAACTGGCTTGGGCCAAACGGATGGTTTGATGAGCTGCCTGAACTTTTAGAGAAAAATCGTGGCAGAAACAATTATTTTATGATTCCATTTATTCTTGGTTTCCTTGGATTGTTCTATCAGTTAAAAAAAGATCCCAAGAATTTTGCAGTGGTAGCATTACTCTTTTTACTCACAGGAGCAGCTTTGGTTATTTACCTTAACTCCCCACCTATTGAGCCCAGAGAAAGAGATTATATCTATGCAGGCTCTTTCTATGCCTTTGCAATTTGGCTTGGCTTCTCAGTTATTGCCATAGCTAATGGCCTTGCAAAATTTATAAACAAAGAAAATATTCGAACAGGTATTGCCACAGCACTTTGTTTGCTTGCTCCGGTTTTGATGGCTAAAGAAAACTGGGATGACCACGATCGCTCACACCGTTTCTTTTCTGTTGACTCTGCCAAAAATTATCTTGACTCATGCGCGCCAAACGGAATTATTTTTACTGGTGGAGATAATGATACCTTTCCTTTGTGGTATGTTCAGGAAGTTGAGGGCTTCCGAACAGATTTGCGTGCAATTGTATTAAGCTATTACAACACCGATTGGTACATCGCACAAAGCAAACGCAAGCACTACGAATCAGAGCCCTTCCCATACACGCTGACTATCGACCATTACCGACAAGGAGGACCAAATGACTACCTGCCATTTGAAGATTTAAAAATGGCAAGTGTTGATGTTAACCAGTACATCAACCTACTCAAAAGAAATGAGCCAAGACTCAAGCTTTCTTATGCGAATGCCAACATTGTTCCCAGCCGAACACTAACTATGAAGGTGGACAAAGAAAAAGTTAGGTCCTTAGGTTTTGTTCCTGAAGAGTACGACAGTTTAATTGTTGATCAAATGGTGCTGAAACTAAAAGGCAATGCCTTACAAAAACAAGACCTTGCATTTCTTGATCTACTTTCAACTAATAACTGGGAGCGTCCGCTATACCTTAACAACACTTCGATGGCCCAAATCAATCTTGATTTGGAGCGCTACGCCATTCAGGAAGGTAACGCTTACCGGATTATACCAGTTGAAAATCCAAACCCTAGAAAAGACTTTGTTAACGTAGAAGTATCGTATGAAAACATGATGAACAATTTTCAATTTAGGGGTATGGATGATGAAAGAGCCTACTACAATGAAGATTATCGTGGCTTTGTGCTGAACCACCGCAGCAGCTTTAATTCGTTGGCCGAAGCTTTATTGGATCGTGGTGATACCCTTAGAGGCAAAGCAGTTTTATTGAGAATGCTTTCTGTTATGCCTGACCCTACGGTGCCTTATGATTATACCAATGCACGCACGGTAGAATTGCTGTTCCGCGCAGATGAAAGTGAAAAAGCATTGGCACTTGCCCGCACATTAGGCAACCGAAGTGATGAGCTTTCAGATTATTACCTTCACAGCGGAAAAATAGTAGGCAATGAATTACTAAAAAACGTACATACACTTCTTGAGTTGCAACGCGTACTTTATAAATTTGGTGTAGATGACCTAGCAACTGAATATGAAAAAGCCTACGAAAAACATGCTTTGTTTATGAGAGAACTCAGAATGTTTTAAAAAAATGGCAATTCAAAAAAATCCCGAAGTCACATCACTTCGGGATTTTTAATTTATAAAATTACTTTCGTAATACAGCATATAAATCCAAAGCTGTATTAGCCTCCTCAGTCAGTAAATAATCTTCGTGCGAAATGCTGCTCACCAATGCATTATCGCTACCCTCAAGTTTGTTGCGGTTAATACGGTTAAGTATTTCGTAGGGTATTTTTAACAAAGCACCCGGTAATCTGTACTGAAGCTTTAATATATCATACTTCATCATTCGATGCACTGATTTTCTGTTCATCTCGTGGTATTGCATTACTTTTTCATTACCGGCTATGCCCTTCATATCAACAGAGTCAAAATATTTTTTGCAAAGCTCTGCCAGTTCATGCGCCAGGTACTCACGCACATGCCATGGATTTCTGCTCAAAGACATGCTTCTGTTCGGTGTAGAAATCAGCGCGAGTCCACCGGGTTTCAATACCCGATGCATCTCCTGCAAAAACAATTTATCATTTTTAATGTGCTCAATCACCTGAAAGCTAATTACGGTCTCAAACGAATTATCAGGAAATGCATTTAAAGGAGGAATATTGCCAAGCAAAAATTTTCCTTCTGGATATTTTTGTTGTAACCTTTCAACAGCGCTTTTGATTTTATCGATGGCTGTATAACTTTTAATTTTTGGAAGCAGAAAATCAATGCCTCGACCCTCTCCACATCCTGTCTCCAGCAAATCGCCACTTACCATACTTGCAGCCACAACATACGCTTTCAATAATCGTTGATGTATGGGGTTGTCTGAACTTAAAGATTCGGATGTTATTTCGGTTGTATAAATTGGCTTCATTTATTTAAAATGTGGAGCAAAATTATACAAGAAATTGTTAACAGAGCTATGATGCGTATATTTCGAAGATAACTGTTATGAAATACCTGTTTTCCATTGTATTATTTTGTTTGGTTTTGTCTGCTTATGCACAAAATCTGTCGGAAGTGAATCTAAACTATCATTACGCAACATCCGGCCAGCCCATATTTAAAAAGAAATTAGTGAATAGTACCTACGGGTTACAGCTTCAATTTGAACTTATCCATGGTAATACAAACGATGCGGTCATCGTTCTTTTTGAATTAAGAAAGTCATACAAAGATGAGAGCCCGTTGATAGTTCCGATAACAAACGTAAATATTGATGATACACAGCAAGGTTTTTTACGAGGCACGGTTCGTATTCCTGAGTTTGAAGAAAACATGTTGTTGGTTGCCAAAGTGGAGTCAAGCGGTAGACTATATTTTTTCGAACAGTCACTTAATAGCAACTATCCAATCAATGGCTACCTGCTCAATTGGGACGGTAAAATAATTTTTGATAATTACATCACCTCTACCGACTCTATTGGAATTTTTCTGGCTGATACACGCGATTCATTAATAACAATTTTCTATTATAAACACACTTTTAACCCTGCCTCACCACCCATGGCTGAAAGCGTGCGAGCAGAAAAAACATTGGTTCCTGACTCCGTGTTTCAATTCAATTATTTTAAAACGATCAAACGATTTAAAAAAGAAGGACTCTACCTGGTGCAGTCAGATACCTCCTCGGCTAAGGGCTTTACCTTTAGGGTTGAAAATGAGTTCTATCCAAAATATGGTAAGTTGGCTGACTTGCCAAGTCCACTCATGTACATCACCACGAAAAACGAATTTGAAAGATTGGATAAAGCGCGCACATCAAAAGTAGAATTCGACAGAATTATAATTGATATCACAAAAGATACAGAAAGAGCAAAGCTTTTTATTAGAAACTACTATCGAAGAGTAGAACTGGCCAATCAATTTTTTACATCATTCAAGGAAGGCTGGAAAACCGACCGAGGCATGGTCTATCTTATTTATGGTATGCCAGAAGAAGTGTATAAAACAGATGGTCGTGAATTCTGGATTTATCCAATCGGAAATCAAAAACTAAGGTTTAGCTTTGCTCGAAGCGGCACCATCTTCGACCCAGAAAATTATGTTTTGGTTAGGGAGAAACGTTTTGCTGATAGCTGGTTCAGAACTGTAGACCTTTGGAGAAAGGGGCGGCTCTAGGCTGATCGCTTAAAAAATCAGGAATGGAAAAAAAAGACCTTATTTATGGTACGCGTGCGGTTACTGAAGCCATACGTGCAGGAAAAGAAATTGAAAAAGTATTGATTGAGCAGGGCCTGCAAAATGAGCTTGCGAAGGAGTTATTATCCACTCTTAGAGAAAATGCTATTCCATTTTCATTCGTGCCATTACAAAAACTCAATAAGCTGGGTAGCCGAAATCACCAGGGAGTTATCTGCTATTTATCTGCCGTCACATACGCTTCCCTTGACAATGTTATTGAACAGGCCTTCAGAAATGGCAAAGAGCCCCTCATTGTATTGCTTGATCGGATAACCGATGTGCGCAATTTCGGAGCCATTGCCCGGTCAGCCGAATGTGCCGGTGTTGATGCCATTGTTATACCCGATAAAGGAAGTGCGTCTATTACCAGCGATGCGATGAAAACCTCTGCAGGTGCGCTAAACTTCATCCCGGTTTGCAGGGTGAGAGATCTGAAACAAACCATTCGTTTTTTACAGGATAGTGGTTTGCAGGTTGTCGCGTGTACAGAAAAAGCGAGATCCAGTATTTATGAATCTGATTTTGAAAAACCTACTGCACTATTGTTCGGCTCAGAAGAGGATGGTATATCCGAGAGTTTACTTAAAATGGCTGATCAACTCGCACTCATCCCACAGAAAGGCAAAATAGGTTCATTGAATGTATCGGTCGCTGTAGGTGTAACAGTATTTGAGGTGTTGCGTCAAAAAAATTATAAATAGTTTGTGCCGTCAGGTTTTCCCTTGACATCATTTACAAAACTTCTGAACTGTCCTTCTTTATCTTTTTCGCAAATGATAATTACATTATCAAAATATCCAACCAAATAACCGTTTAAGCCCTGAACAACTATTAATTTATCACGTGGGGCTTTAATAATAGAGTTGCGTGTGTCATAAAGTAAAACATTGGCATCCACCGCATTGTTGTTTTCATCTTTTTTCGAAAGCTCGTGTAGTGTTGTCCATGAACCCAGATCGGACCAGCTGAAATCGCCCAGCATCACAAATACATTATTGGCTTTTTCCATCACTCCAAAATCGATGGATATGTTCTTACAAAGTGAATACGCTTTCTTTATCGCATTGGCTTCATTAGGGGTAGAAAGGTTATCCACAATATCATCAAATACCTCTGCCAATTCCGGAAGATGCTTATGAAGCGCGCCATAGATGGCTTCAACACCCCAAATAAAAATTCCTGAGTTCCACACAAAATCTCCGCTTTCTAAAAATTTATTCGCAAGATTCAATTCAGGTTTTTCAGTAAAAGTCTTTACTTTCTTTAGCGAATCCTCGCTGTTAATAAATTGGATATACCCATAACCCGTTTCTGGCCTTGTGGGCTTTATGCCGATGGTTATCAACTTATCCTGAGCAATTGCTTTGTGCACCGAATCCTTGATGAGTACCCTAAAAGCTTCCTCATTCAATATAAGATGATCGGCAGGGCTTACAATTACAATTGCTTTGGGGTTAATCTTTTTGATTTTATACGTTGCATATGCAATACAAGGAGCCGTATTTCTTCGAACCGGCTCTGCTAGAATCTGATCTTCAGGGATGAAGGGGAGCTGTTCCCTAACAAGCACTGCATGGTCGGTGTTGGTTACAACAAATACATTTTCTTTAGGACAAATACTTTCAAATCGCTCTGCAGTAGATTGAAGTAATGTCTTGCCTGTTCCTAAAATATCAAGAAACTGCTTGGGCTTTCCGTTACGGCTAGAGGGCCAAAACCTTGTACCAAGGCCACCGGCCATTAATACCAGATAAATATCTTTTTGCATTAAATATTTTTCAAACGATACCTTCTTTTAAAAGATCGTGCAGGTGAATAAATCCTTTTACACTTTTACCATCAAGAACTACCAATTGGGTAATCTTGAATTCCTGCATCATATGCAGGGCCTTAACGGCATACTCATCGATTTGTATTGATCGGGGATTTGGCGTCATAATTTCATTGGCCGTAATTTGGCCTACGTCCGCATCTCGTTCAAGCATTCTTCTCAGGTCTCCATCAGTAATTACCCCCACAAGCGTATCTTGGGGCCCAAGTACTGCGGTTGCTCCTAAACGCTTTGTAGAAATTTCCACAATAATTTCTTTTAAACCTTCATTATTTTTTACTATGGGTAGACGAGTGCGATCAAACACATCACCTACTTTTAGGTAAAGCTGTTTCCCCAAAGCACCACCGGGATGTAGTTCAGCAAAATCCCGATCAGAAAAATTCTTGAGTTCCAGCAAACAAATGGCTACGGCATCACCAAGCGCCAGGTGAGCGGTTGTACTTGTCGTGGGGGCAAGATTATTCGGGCAAGCCTCTGACGCAATGCTGGCGTTAAGCACATAGTCTGCCTGTTCAGCTAGATAGGATGTGGTGTTACTTACCAATGCCACCAGTTTTGAACCCCTTCTTTTTAGCATTGGAACCAACACCTTGATTTCGGGTGTATTACCACTTTTTGATATACAAATGACTATGTCGTCTTTCTGCACCATGCCCAAGTCGCCATGAATGGCATCGGCTGCGTGCAAAAACAAGGCTGGAGAACCGGTAGAATTCAACGTAGCGACTATTTTATTGGCTATAATGGCACTTTTGCCTATTCCGGTAACTACTATCCGGCCCTTGCAATTATGTAATTCGTTAACACATAACTCAAAATCACCGTTTATGTATCCGGAAAGATTTTCTATGGCTTTTGCCTCGTGGATAAGGACATCCTTAGCGATTTTTTGAATATTTTTTGCTAACTTCAATGCCCTAGAAATAATTAAAATTTAGATGGTAAATATACATATTTCGATAAGTAATCATAGGTAATATGATAGTGGTAGAAGAGAAAGACATGTTAAAGGAAAAGCTTAAAGAGGTTTTCGGCTTTAGCCGATTCAGAGGAAATCAGGAGGAAATTATTAAAAACCTGATGGATGGAAACAACACCATGGTGATTATGCCAACGGGTGCTGGTAAATCACTGTGTTATCAATTACCTGCCATTGTAAGAGAAGGATTAGCCATAGTTATATCCCCACTTATTGCCTTGATGAAGAACCAGGTTGATCAAATGAATGCCTTTGGCATTAACGCCCGGTTTTTGAACTCTACCCTGAGTAAAGGTGAAATTACAAAACTAAAAAAGGAATGTCTCAATGGTAATGTTAAACTGCTGTATGTAGCACCCGAATCGCTCACCAAAGAAGAGAATATCCTCTTCCTCCAAAAAGTTAACATTTCATTTGTAGCTGTTGATGAGGCCCATTGTATTTCAGAGTGGGGCCACGACTTCAGACCAGAATATAGAAGAATTCGTTCCATGATAAGTATGCTGGGCGATTTACCCATCATTGCACTAACGGCTACCGCTACGCCCAAAGTACAGTTAGACATTTTGAAAAATCTGCAAATGGAAGAAGCCGACATCTTCCTTGCCTCTTTTAACAGGGTCAATCTTTATTATGAAGTACGGCCTAAAAAAGAAACCAAGAAACAGCTCATCCGCTTTCTAAAGGAACACAAGGGGAAAGCCGGAATCATCTATTGTCTTAGTCGCAAAAAAGTTGAAGAAATTGCTCAGATGCTAAACGTTAATGGCTTTAGGGCACGACCTTACCATGCAGGACTTGAACCATCAATACGCGAAAAAAATCAAGACGATTTTTTGAACGAAGAGGTTGACATTATTTGTGCAACCATTGCATTTGGTATGGGTATAGATAAACCCGATGTGCGTTTCGTTGTGCATTATGATGTGCCAAAATCGCTTGAGGGGTACTACCAGGAAACCGGCAGAGGTGGTCGCGATGGCTTGGAAGGTCTTTGTCTTATGTTCTACAGCCATAATGATTTGAATAAACTTGAAAAATTCAATAAAGATAAGTCTGTTCAGGAGCGGGAAAATGCCAGAATACTTTTGCAAGAGATGGAGTACTACGCTGAGTCGCCTGTGTGCAGACGCAGGCAACTCTTACATTATTTTGGTGAAGAATATAAGCAAGACAATTGTGGTGCTTGTGACAATTGCCTGCACCCAAGAGAAAGATTTGAAGGCATGGAGTATGTTCAGTTAGTACTTAATGCCACAAAACAAACTGCAGAACGCTTTGGCCTCAGTCACTTGGTGAATGTTATCGTGGGTGAAGAAGATCAGTACGTTAAAAGTTATGACCACAATAAGCTTGAAGTATTTGGTAAAGGTGCTGATGAAAATAGTGATTTCTGGAAATCGGTTGTACGTCAAAGTCTTATTTATCAATACCTGGAAAAAGACATTGAGAATATTGGTGTACTTAAGCTTACAAAAAAAGGAGAAGATTTTCTTGCTAATCCTCAATCCATTGAACTTGCACGCGATCATGATTTTACAACCGAGATAGACGAAGAAGAAGAATCAGAAAGAGTACCGGTAAATGCCAAGTCATACGACACCAAGTTGTTTGAAATGCTTAAGGCCCTGCGCAAAAAAATAGCTAAACAAAAAAATCTTCCTCCTTACGTAATTTTTCAAGATCCTTCACTGGAGGAAATGGCGACTGTTTACCCTACCACTAAAGATGAGATGTCCAATATAAATGGGGTGGGCATGGGCAAAGTCAATAAATTTGGAAAAGATTTTATTGACCTGATTCAAAAGTATGTAGACGAAAATGATATCACTACCGCTTCTGAAGTGGTAGTGAAATCATCAGTCAACAAATCAAAAATTAAAATATTTATTATCCAGCAAATCGACAGGAAAGTAGATTTGGAAGAAATAGCCGAAGCAAAAGGACTAAGCTTTGAAGATCTGCTTACTGAAATAGAGAACATTTGTTTCTCCGGAACCAAACTGAATCTTGATTATTATATTGATGATGCCTTGGATGATCAGAAGCAAGAACAAATAACTGAGTATTTTTTAAGTGCCGAAAGTGATAGTATTGAAGATGCACTAAATAGTGATGACGTTGAAGAATTCAGTGAAGAAGAGCTACGATTAATGCGAATTAAATTTCTTTCAGAGTATGCTAACTAAAAAGTGTTATGAGACTTTGGGCTGTATGACACTTTTTATATTCCTATCTTTGCCCTTTCTTTATTGATCAACATGAATATACTGATAATTGGAAGCGGAGGCCGTGAGCACGCTTTTGCCTGGAAAATCAGCCAAAGTAAACATTGTCAAAATCTATATGTGGCTCCTGGAAATGCGGGCACAGCGGCAATAGCCAAAAATATTGAGATTGATCCAAACGATTTTGAGAAAATTTCTGCATGTTGTCTCGAATGTTCGATTGACCTCATAGTGGTTGGTCCTGAGGCCCCATTAGTAAATGGTATTCGTGATTATTTCGAATCTAATTCAGCGCTTAATCATGTACTGATTGTAGGCCCCGGTAAATCAGGCGCCAGACTAGAGGGCAGTAAAGATTTTTCAAAATCTTTTATGCTTAAGCATAACATACCAACAGCAAAATCAAAAACATTTAGTGTGGCAGAGTTGGAACAAGCCTATCAATATGTTGATAGCTGTAATGTCCCCGTTGTTTTAAAAGCTGACGGACTAGCTGCCGGAAAAGGTGTGATTATTGCTGACAGCCATAAACTGGCAAAGCAAACAATAAAAGAAATGCTGCAAGACAAAATGTTTGGCGAAGCAAGTGCCAAAGTTTTGGTTGAGGAATTTCTTAAAGGCATTGAACTTTCTGTTTTTGTTTTGGGCGATGGTAAAGATTACCTGATACTACCTGAAGCAAAAGATTACAAAAGAATTGGAGAGCAGGACACCGGACCCAATACAGGAGGTATGGGCGCAGTTTCTCCTGTTGTTTTTGCCGATGATGCCTTTATGAGAAAAGTAGAAGAACAGGTTATTAAACCAACCATTAAAGGACTAAAAGCAGATGGAATAGAATACAAGGGTTTCATTTTTATTGGCTTGATGAATGTAGGTGGAAATCCCTTTGTAATTGAATACAATGTACGAATGGGAGATCCGGAAACGCAGGCTGTATTACCCAGAATTGAAAACGACTTCGTTGAGTTGTTAACAGCTTGTGCGAATTCACAATTAGCCGGTCATTCAATTAAACATGCAGACTTTACAGCTATGACCGCCTGCCTTGTAGCGGGTGGCTATCCAGGTAAATATGAAAAGGGAAAACCTGTTAAAGGACTTCAAAATGTAAAGGGGCAACTGATCTTTCATGCCGGAACAATACAAGCTGGAGAAGATGTACTTACAAACGGTGGTCGTGTATTGGCCATTACCGGAATAGGTAAAAACCTTACGGAGGCCCGTGCTCAGGTTTACGAAGGTGTTTCGAAAGTTTGCTGGGAAAATTTATATTTCAGAAAGGATATTGGGCTTGACCTCTTGAATATTGCTAATAATTAGCAAAATTTGAGATAATTCATTTTTTAATATAGCAAAAACCAATTTTTATGGCTTGTTCATGCGGAACGCTTAAGGAAGGAAAAATTGCAGGATGTAATAATAATGGCGGCTGTCTTACTGGCTCATGCAATAAAATGAATGTATTCGACTGGCTTTCAAATATGGATATGCCAGCCAATGATAAGTTTGATGTGGTAGAAGTACGCTTCAAAAATGGAAGAAAAGATTTTTATAAAAATACTTCAAAGCTCGACCTCACAACTGGTGATGCAATAGTTGTGGAGGTATCAAATGGTCATCATATTGGCCATGTCTCCTTACAAGGCGAGCTGGTGCGCTTGCAAATGCAAAAAAAGAAAATCAACAATGATGAAGAGATAAAAAAAATCTATCGGATTGCACATCACCGCGACCTTGAAAAATACGAGGATGTTAAAAAACGTGAACTACCTACCCTTTACCGTACACGTGAAATTATTCGCGATTTAAAACTTGAAATGAAATTATCTGATATTGAGTACCAGGCAGATAACACAAAAGCTACATTTTACTACTCCGCAGAAGAGCGTGTAGATTTTCGTGAATTGATAAAATTACTTGCAGGTGAATTTAGAATACGCGTGGAAATGCGTCAAATTAACCTGAGACAAGAAGCTGGTCGACTCGGAGGCATTGGTGTTTGCGGGCGAGAGCTTTGCTGCTCAACCTGGTTAAGTGATTTTAAAAATGTATCCACAAGTGCTGCGCGCTATCAAAACCTATCACTTAATCCAGGTAAGTTATCTGGTCAGTGCGGAAGATTAAAGTGCTGCCTCAATTACGAACTCGAAACATACATAGAAGCGCTGGAACATATTCCAAAAATTGAAAGTCCTTTGCTAACTGAAAAAGGCGAAGCAAAGCTTCAGAAAACTGATATTTTCAGGAGATTAATGTGGTTCGGCTATAGCGATGAAAACAATTGGTACCCTCTCGATGTAGAAAGGGTAAACAAGATTTTAGCCTTGAATCGTGAAGGTAAAAAACCCGCGAGTCTTGAATTGGATGTGGCTGCTGAAAAAATTGAAGTATCAAAAATCAACAGCGACCTCGACAGATTAGACAGGAAGTACAAAAGTAAATCCAAAAAGAAAAAGAAAAAAAGACCAAAAAACAGGGGAGGAAATACTAATGACCGAAAACCTCGGGGTAATGCATAAAATTATCTATTGTACTCATTTCTGAATTCTTTCATGAAAATCTTCTACATTCTATTCATTGTACTTGTGTTTATTTCATGCGACAGCAACAGGCACTATGAAAAAAATATTGATCTGACAGATAAATCCTGGGCAGCTGACAGTACAAAAATATTTCATTTCGAAATTATCGATACAACAACTAACTATAACATTTACTACAATATCAGGAATACTATAGATTACCCGTTTGCCAGAATTTTTGTTGCCTGGCAATTGCAAGACTCTCTTGGCAATTCATTTCAGGAAAAATTACAATACAATTATCTATTTGACGAAAAAACAGGTAAACCATTTGGCAAAAGTAGTATTGGAGATATTTATTCGCATCAATTTGACTTACTAAGCAATTACAAGTTTAGCAAACGAGGATATTACAGCATTAAGTTGGCTCAATTTAACCGAACAGAAAGTTTGAGTGGAGTAATTACAGTTGGCTTAAGAGTAGAAAAATCGTCTAATTAATAACTTCCCTATCCTATTGTTTGTCAGGCGTTGGTCCCAATACAGCAGCGCATTGATATTCTTTACTTTTTTTGGAAGAACTAACCTGTACCTAAATCCAGGAAACGCTGTGGTGTTCAATTAGGAAATACTAAAAGCATTGAAGCCAAAAGCATAAATTGCTGCAAAAAGAATTTCATTTTACTAACCAACCTTAATGCCTAAAACTTCTTCGAATTTCATTAATGAAGCCTTGTCATCAGCCATAACCAGCAAGTGATCATTATCTTCAATTATGGTAGCTCCGTTGGGTGTGATGTATTTCCCTCCTCTGTTTATAAGTACAATTAATGCGGCTTTGGGAAAACCCAATTCAACAATGGATTTCCCTATACATGGACTATTCGAATTGACATCATACTCTACGAGTTCAGATTTCATTCCGTCAGTTAATTCGAGATCAATTGGGAATTTTCTTTTAATTTTTTCAGGAACACTTACCTTTAACCATTTCGCTACAATAGGTAGCGTTGTTCCTTGTATTAGAATAGAGGTGGCTGAAATAAAAAATACCAGATTAAATATAGTCTCAGCATACTCGAGTTTTGCTATCAATGGAAATGTTGCCAAAACAATTGGAACAGCCCCTTTTAAACCTACCCACGATATCATCAGCTTCTTCCTGAAATTCATTTTAAAAAACAATAAAGAAATAAATACAGCTACAGGGCGAGCAATAAAAATCAGGAAAACCGATATAAGTAAACCAACCCCTACTAAGGGGAATACCTTTGATGGATAAACTAAAAGTCCAAGGGCCAAGAACATCACAATTTGCATTAACCAGGCTATACCATCATAAAATTTGATGAGACTCTTTTTGTGAATAAAATTTGAGTTGCCAAGTACCAGGCCAGATAAATAAACTGCAAGAAATCCATTACCACCGACAAAATCTGTAAATGAATAAGTAAACGTAACCAATGCCATAATAAGTACAGGATACAGACCTTCAACATCTAACTTGATTTTATTAACAATCCAAATCATTAGCAATCCTATTCCACACCCAAACAGTGCACCAATAATCATTTGTTGAAAAAACATCGGCACCATACTCAAAACCGAAAAATCTTTATTTGCGATTAAATAGGTCAGGCTTATGGTAAGAAAAATTGCCATGGGGTCGTTACTGCCACTCTCCAACTCCAGTAAAGGGCGAAGATTCCCTTTGAGTCCCAAACTCTTCGTTCTCAAAATAGAAAAAACTGCGGCAGCATCGGTAGATGAAACAATAGCGCCAAGCAATAGACCCTCTTCAATCGAAAAATTAAAAACCAGGTGTACAAAAATCCCCACAGCTCCAGCGGTTAACAAAACGCCTAAAGTTGACAAGGTTATACCCTGCCAAAGCACCGGCCTGATGCTCTCCCATTTGGTATCAAGCCCCCCAGAGAAAAGTATAAAGCTTAACGCAAGTATTCCAAGAAATTGAGCGGTCTTGGGGTCGTCAAAGTAAATTCCACCAGGACCTTCAGAGCCGGCAAGAATACCTATACCCAAAAACAAAATCAGCGTGGGGATACCCAGGCGAAAAGATGTCTTACTTGCAACAATGCTGATAAAAAGCAAAATAGAGCCTAGTAATAAAATATTTTGTGCGTCTAATGCCATCTAAACTGAAATTCTTATTGATTATTTCTAAGCTAATTGGTAAATATAAAAAAAGCCCCTCAATAATAATTGAGAGGCTTTAAAACTGTATCAAGGCACTTTAAGCTGTAGCTGGCACTTTATCTACTGCTTGTTTCTTATCAAATTCTAATACAGCCGGAGCCGCAATAAACACAGAAGAATAGGTACCAATCAAAATTCCTACAAAGAGTGCAAAGGAAAACCCTCTTAACACTTCTCCACCAAAAATTAGCAGCACGGTTACCACAATTAATGTAGTACCAGATGTAATTAACGTTCTGTTCAATGTGCTGTTGATAGATGTGTTGAAAATCTTTGTCCGATCAGCGCTAAGGCCCAGGCCGAGGTTCTCACGTATTCGGTCAAAAATAATCACGGTATCGTTAATAGAGTAACCAATAATTGTAAGTAAGGCTGCCACAAATACCTGATCAATCTCAAATTGAATGCCCATCAACCCTGCAATGGCAAAAATAGAGATTACAAAAAGCACATCATGTACCACGGCTATGATCGCGCCTGAACTGAATTGCCATTTTCTGAATCGGATGAAAATATAAAGGAAGATGGCCAGCACAGAAAAAATACCCGCTTCAAGAGAAGATTTCTTTATGTCATCCGCAATGGTTGCTCCTACTTTACCTGAACTACTGATAGAAAAAGTCTGGTCATCTATTTTGGAATCATCCTCTATAAAACTCAACCCGGTAAAGCCACTCAGTCCGCTGATGAGCGCAGCTCTGACTTTATCATCTGCTTCATCTGAGTCATCGTCAATCAACCATGAAGTAGTCACCTTCACCACATTGTTACCTCCATAGTTCTTCACTTCAGTACCAGCATTTTCAAAACTTTGGCCAAGAGCCACTTTCATGTCTGTTGCAACTACGGGTTTAGTGAAAGCCACTACATAAGAACGGCCTCCTTTAAAATCAACACCAAGGTTTAAGCCATTTATAAATACTAACGACATCCCGATAACAATGACAATAGTCGAAAAAATGTAAGCCTTCTTTCTAAGCCCGATAAAATCTATGTTCAATTGTGAGGCTACCAGGCTTGATAAGGGTGTTTTGAATGTAACCTTGCTCTCATCTCCTTTACGTGTAATGTATTCTACCACTACACGTGAAATATAAACCGCAGAGAAAAACGAAGTTCCGATACCTACCATTAAAGTAATGGCAAAGCCTTTGATGGGCCCCTGCCCTAACCAATACAACATGGCTGCAGTTAAAAATGTGGTCACGTTAGAGTCAAAAATAGAGCTAAAAGCCTTCTGGTATCCCAAAGAAACAGCTTCTTTCAATTTTGCTCCATGCCTTAGTTCTTCCCGTATCCTTTCAAAAATAAGTACGTTGGCATCCACTGCCATACCCATGGTAAGTACTATACCTGCAATTCCCGGTAGCGTGAGAGCCGATTTTAATTGCGCAAGAATACCCAGGATAAAAAAGATGTTAAAGATCAAAGCCATGTTGGCTACCAAACCACCTTTTGAATAGTATGCTATCATAAATAAGACTACTATACCCAAACCAGCAAGCATGGAAATCACCCCCTGGCCTTGTGCTACTTTACCTAGTGTTGCACCAACAATTGCTTGTTCCACAATTCTTGTTGGTGCTGGTAAAGCACCTGCTTTCAGTACATTGGCCAAATCTTTTGCTTCTTCAATAGTAAAGCTGCCGGTAATTTGCGAATTACCGTTTGGAATTTCGTTTATTACTGAAGGTGCAGAGTAAACGTAGTTATCCAAAACTATGGCAATTCTACCTTTAGGATTTTTGTTGGAAGCATCGGCTGTCATTTTGCGCCAGGTTTTCGTTCCTGCTGCATTCATAGTCATACTTACAGATGGCCTTGCGTACTCATCAAAATCCTGACGCGCATCTGAAATCGCTTCGCCCGAAAGTTTTGCCTTATTTGCCCTGCCAATGTTTACAAAATTAAGTGTAAGTACCTCCTTGCCAGGAGCAGTTGTTGTATTGGGTTTTGCATCCCAGAAAAAACCAACAGTTCGAGGCAGCATGGCCAGTACATCTTTGCGGGCCAATATCCGGTTAATCTCCATGGTGTCTTTTACATCATAAGCAAAACCAGGAGGAAGGCTTTTTGAAAATAAAGCAGACATTGAGGCCATCGACAATGAATCAAGCGGATCAATAGTTGCGCTGTCAGTAGCTGCCAATAGTTGTTTTTCGAGATCAGATAACTCTTGGTCATCTTCGGTTTCCTGGGTTACTATATTTCTCTCTCCGTTTTCACTCTTTTGATTCACACGCTTTGCGTTTTGCTCTTTTACCAGCATATCGTTAATGGCAATAAGCTGAGAGTAAATTTCATTGACCTCAACTACTTCCCAAAAATTTAACTGGGCTACACCCTGCAAAAGTTTACGTACACGCTGGGGATTATCCGCACCGGGTATTTCAATCTGAATTCTTCCGGTACCTGGTAAACGTTGAATGTTCGGTTGTGAAGTACCAAACTGGTCAATTCTTGTTCTTAAGATTGTGAACGAACGATCAATCGCTTCATCAACTTCCTTATCAATAAATGCAAGTACTGCTTCATCAGAATCTGAAATACTTACTTTACCTCTGTTGGTAGCTGTAGCAAAAATCGGGGCAATGGTTTTGTTTGGATTATCCTGCTTGTATGCATTTAAAAACAATGAGCTAAAATTTTCTGTGCTCGATTTCTGCGCTTCCCTCGCCTTTTCTAAAGCAAGATTAAATGCAGGGTCCTGATTATTCCCGCTCAAGCCTTTGATAAGCTCTGTAGGAGAAATTTCAAGTGTAACGTGCATTCCACCTTGTAAGTCAAGGCCAAGATTAAGTTCATTATCCTTTACTTCCTTATAGGTATATTCTACACCAAATAAATTATAAACGGGTGTATTCCATACCGAGTCAAGATAAGCTTGCTTTTTTGATAAATTAGTTACACCGTTTTCATCGGTGGCATACTCAATAGCATCTTGCTGTATACCTCTTGATACAAATGTGAAGGAGAGATAATACAAACAAAGTGCAGTAATAATGAATGTAAGTACAATAACAAATCCTTTGTTACGCATAAAAAATTAGTTAAGATGATAAATGATTAAAAATAAAATTCGTTGGTAATGACTACCTAGTAATGAAACAACGTAGCTTCAATACTAAAAAAGATGGTTGTAGTTAGGGCGCGTTGGGCGCAATGATTACCCTGAACAAGTACTTGACCCATTTGGCTGAACTGATATCAAAAGACTGCTCTACCATTTTAGGAGCCTCTTCACTTTGTACCACTTCGAATAACAGGGGTAATGTTTGGTTGTAATTTATAATTAATGTACTAGGTACAGTTACAGCAGAAACGCTTACCTGGGTTGTATCTTGCATTGGCCCCTCTTCTTCGGGCTCAGCTACACTACTACATGCTGTATTTTCAGTACAAACTATTGATTGGAAATAAGAAACCTGGGTGAAAATAATCACCAAGACTGCCAGTAAACCGGCTGCCAACATGGCTATTCTTCTTATTTTAATTGATTCAAACATAATTGGGCTACAAAAGTATGTATTAGCGGGTAATAAGCAAGAGCTTTCTTTTATCGCTAAAGAGATTTGAAAGAATCTGATTCAGTAGACCATTGCACTGATGTACGAATCAGTTGAATTCTGCAATTTTGTGACGCATAAAGGCTTCCATCACTGCGAGGGCCCTGCTGAAATCTTCGTTATTTGGAATAACGATATCTGCCTTATGCTTTAAAGGCTCGATGAGGCTTTCGTAAACAGGCATTACGTGATTCTGGTACCGGTACAATACATCATCCAAATCATAGCCTCTTTCGGTATTGTCTCGCCTGATGCGCCTGCCTAGTTTTACATGATCTTTAGCCTCTATGAATACCCGTAGGTCCAGTTGCGCGTTGATCTCCGGAAAAAATTGAACAAATAATCCCTCAATAATAAGTATAGGTGCTGGTGTGAACACCAGTGTTTTAGGAACGACCTTGGGATTATTAAAAGTATACTCCAGCTTTTCTACCACCTCCATTTTTCTCAGCTTGCTGATATCCAGGCTGAACAGTTCTTTATCGAGTGACTCCGGTAAATCAAAATTCTTATACCCTTGAGTATCTATGGGTTGTAAATCCCTGGTTTTATAATAATTATCCTGTGAAATCAGACATAGCTCATTTTGATTGAACCGTGAGGCGAGTTCGGCAAGAAAAAAAGTTTTTCCTGATCCGCTTCCTCCGGTAATGCCAATGGTAAATGGTGTTTTCATTTTTCTCGCTGCTGCAGGAAAGATATTAATTTTTGAAAAGCAATTGCACGATGCGATATTTTGTTTTTCAATTCGGCTGACATTTCAGCAAAAGTTTGAGCGTAGCCATCTGGAATAAATACTGAATCGTATCCAAAACCACCGGTCCCTCTTTTCTCTGAGATAATTTTTCCATTGATGACCCCCTCAAAGATTTGGGTACTCCCCTCCTCAGCTAAACATATTACAGATTTAAATCTTGCTGAACGATCTGATTTGGCAGCAAGGTTCTTAAGCAAAAGATTAATATTATCTTCTGCATTTTTCTGCTCACCGGCATAGCGCGCAGAGTAGACACCGGGCTCACCGCTCAAGGACTTTACCTCAAGGCCTGTATCATCAGCGAAGCAAGGTACATGATAATTTTGCAGCACGTACTTTGCTTTTTCAATGGCATTACCCTCCAGGGTATTGGATGTTTCAGGAAGTTCTTCAGTGCAGGATATGTCTTTTAGGCTTAGTAAATGAAATTCAGCGCCAAGCATGGCGCTGATTTCATCCAGTTTATGACTATTGTTTGTTGCAAAACAAAGTTGCATATACACTATATAACCACTCGCAGTTCAATTTCAAATATCAGATTTGCATTTGGTGGTATAGATCCGCTACCCGCTATTCCGTAACAAAAACCCGATGGAAAGTAAAAGGTATAAAAAGCACCTTCTTTCATTAAAGGAATACCCATCCTCCATCCGGTGATGAGTGTATTTAACTGAAAACTTCTCTGATCATTTGTTGCCCCTACGCTGGTATCAAAAACGTTTCCATTGGAAAGCAACATACCCGTATACTTTATGGTTATAACACTATTGCTTACGGGAACCTTTCCTTCCTCATTGCCTTCTTCATGCACTACATACCAAAAACCACGATCATCATACTCGGCATCAATGGAATTTTCAGCCAAATAGGTTTCAATAATGGTTTTGTCAAGTTCCAATTGTTCTTCAAAAGAGAGTGGCGGATCTTCTGTCTTCAAACATCCCGCTAAAAAGAGCGGTAACAATAAAAATAATAATCCCTGCTTCAGCATATCAACTATTTTATATCCAACATCTCAATTTCAAAAACTA
>CAZVFM010000009.1:0-25063 GCA_964626095.1 uncultured Roseivirgaceae bacterium
ATTGTAAAAGATGCCAATGGAGAAGTATTGCCGGGGGCCACTTTGCGTGAAAAAAACAAACAATTGGCCCAAGCAGCGGATGCCAGAGGAAGATTCGCTTTTCGTAATCTTTCAACAGGAAGTTATGTTTTAGAAATCAGATATGTAGGATTTGAAACTAAAGAAGAACGAATTAACCTTACATCAGATGTTGAACTTGAAATTGTACTTAGCGACCGGGTTTTTGTTACAGACGAAGTCATTGTGCGCGCTACTCGTGCAGGCACTAAAACACCTACCGCTTTTTCATCACTAGACAAAGAAGAAATCCGTAAGCAAAATTTTGGTCAGGATTTACCCATGTTGCTCAACTGGCAACCATCAGTGGTAACTACTTCTGATGCCGGTGCAGGTGTAGGTTACACGGGCATGTGGATCCGCGGAAGCGATCAAACCAGAATCAATGTAACCATCAATGGCGTACCGCTTAACGACAGCGAATCGCAGGGAGTATTTTGGGTAGATATACCAGACATCGCTTCTTCAACGGAGAACTTGCAGATTCAGCGCGGGGTGGGTACATCTACCAATGGTGCAGGCGCATTTGGTGCAAGTGTGAATTTGCAAACCAATACGGTGAAAGATGAAGCTTATGCTGATGTAACAAACGCAGTGGGCTCTTTTAACACCCGCAGGCATACTGCGGCTTTTGGTACAGGCTTGATTGGTTCAGGCTGGACCATTGACGGAAGATTTTCAAGAATACAATCTGATGGATTTATTGATAGAGCAAGTGCCGATTTACGTGCTTATTATTTGGCGGCTGGTTATTATGGAAAAAAGACCATGCTCAAAGCCATTATGTTTGGTGGGCATGAAGTTACCTATCAGGCATGGTACGGTGTGCCGGAATCAAGATTGAACAACGATGCGGAGGCCATGCAGCGTACTGCCGAAGCGGAGGGCTGGTCAGCCGCACAATTGAATAATGTACTCAGCTCGAACAGTAGGACATTTAATCTTTATACCTACCCGAATCAGGTGGATGATTATGCGCAAGATCATTATCAATTGCATTTTTCTCACCGACTTACAGATAATCTCACGGCCAATACTTCTTTGCACTATACTTATGGTCGCGGATTTTACGAGCAATTCAGGGAACGTGACAGACTTTCTCGTTATGGCTTAGATGATGTGGTGATTGGAACGGAAACAATTTCACGAAATGATTTGGTGAGAAGAAGATGGCTTGATAATGATTTCTATGGGCTCACCTATTCATTAAATTATGAAAGTGGAAATTGGAGTAGTATGCTGGGCGGAGCATGGAACCGCTATGAAGGCGACCACTTTGGTGAAATCATCTGGGCGCAAATGGCGCTAAATTTTGATAAAGACCACCGCTACTATTACAATTTTGGCGATAAGCGAGATTTCAATGTGTATTGGAAAAATACTTATCTACTTTCTGAGAAGCTCAATGCATTTGTCGATTTGCAGTATCGCAACATATCCTACGATGTTGAAGGTATTGATAATGAAAGGGTGACAATTGATGTAGGTGTAAACTATGATTTCTTCAATCCGAAGTTGGGATTGAATTTTGTGTTCGATGAAAAACATTCTGCTTATGCCTCTTATAGTATAGCTAATCGCGAACCCGTGCGCAGAGATTTTATTGATGCGCCTGCTGGCAGGACTCCACAATTCGAAACGTTACGAGATTTAGAAATTGGATTTCGGAGAAACACCAGAAATTATAATTTCAATTTGAATTATTATTTCATGGATTACAAAAATCAGTTGGTGCTTACCGGTGCTTTAAACGATGTGGGGGCAGCTATCCGTACCAATGCAGACAAAAGTTATCGTACAGGTGTAGAAATCGATTTTCAGTATCAGCTAAATGAGCGTTGGGCCTGGGCCGCCAATCTTAGCCTGAGTCAGAATAAAATTAGAGAGTTTACAGAGGTATTGTATGATTATGGAGTGAATTTTGATGAGTTTATCGTGATTGAAAATGCATTTCAACAAACCGACATTTCATTCTCTCCAAATGTAATTTCAGGTTCAGTGCTCACCTATAAGTTGCATAAAAATCTTGAGATGGGTTGGTTATCAAAATACGTGGGAAGTCAGTTTTTGGATAACACGTCAAATGTTCAGCGAAGTCTGAATGCATATTTTGTGAACGACTTGCGCCTGATTTATAGTATACAACCCAAATTTGTAAAAGCTATAGACTTCAGCCTGTTGGTTAACAACGTATTCAATGTAGCGTACGAAAGCAATGGATATACTTACGGATATTCCGGTGGAGGCCAGAGTTATCGTGAAAATTTTTATTACCCTCAGGCAGGCATCAATTTTATGACATCAATAAGCCTGAGATTTTAAGCAGTAATAGTGTTGTTGTGCTAAAAAAGTCTGAAGACTTTAATTTTGTGCCCTTTTTATTGCCAAAGCCTTAGTCTACTTTTGTGCATGGCTGGCTTTTCCATTACCGCATTTTTACAACTCACCCGCTTCTGGAACCTGCTCATCATTGGTCTGGCTCAATACTTCACGGCTATTTTCTTAATTGATAAAAATTCATGGCAAGACCTCAACTTATTCCTGTTGGTCACTTCTACTGTAATGATAGCTGCGGCCGGATATATCATTAACGATTACTATGATGTAAAAATTGATTACATCAATAAGCCAGAGAAAGTTGTTGTGGGCAAGCGAATTGTGAGAAGGGTAGCCATGCTCTTTCATCTGCTCTTGTCAGCCGCAGGAATTTTAGTGGGTTTGTATTTATCGATTTGGATTGCTGTATTTAATACTTTTGCTGTTTTAGCCTTATGGCTTTACTCTGTAAGTTTTAAGAGGCTACCATTTACAGGAAATTTTGTAGTTGCGCTTTTAACCGGGATGGCAATTGCTTTAGTTGAAGTTTACTATCAGACAGGAAGTCTTTTGGTTTTTATCTATGCAATTTTTGCCGGGTCAATTACTTTGATTAGGGAAGTCATTAAAGACATGGAAGACCTTAAGGGAGACAATACATTCGGCTGTAAAACACTGCCCATTATTTGGGGAATAAGAGGCACCAAGGCATTTATTTATACACTTATGTTTTTCTTTGCATTTGTTGTAATTATGCTCAATCATTTTTATGTGGGTGTGTCCTGGTTATATTTCTTTTTCTTCCTGTACATCCCTTCTGCGTGGTTATTGTATAAATTGCACAGAGCAGATACCAAAAAGCAATACCATCACCTTAGTCAACTCTGTAAGCTTATTATGTTGATGGGAATTATAAGTATGCTTCTGATATAATAATATAAGAATAAGCGATTGGATCAAGACAGATATTACAAAATCACCATTCTGGCCAGCGGGAGTGGCACCAATGCAGAGCAAATTATAATGCATTTTCAATCACACCCGCAAGTTGAGGTTGTTGGATTATTCTCGAATAACTCAGATGCCTACGCATTGGTTCGGGCAGATAAATTTAATATACCGACCAGCGTTTTTTCTAAAGCACAATGGAATGACGGGACAGTGTTGAACTGGTTAAAGGAAAATAAAACTACGCACGTTGTGCTTGCCGGATTTCTTTGGTTGGTACCGCTACATATTATAGAAGCTTTTCGAAATAAAATTATAAATATCCATCCCGCACTCTTACCAAAATATGGGGGTAAGGGAATGTATGGAATAAAAGTGCATGAAGCGGTTAAAGCAGCGGGAGAAAAAGAATCAGGCATTACAATTCACCTCGTGAACGAGAAATATGACGAGGGAAAAATATTTTTTCAGGCAAAATGCTTGATAGCAGACGATGACACACCCGAAAACATTGCGCAAAAAATTCACCAGTTAGAGTATAAGTATTTTCCTAAAGTAATTGAAAATTGGCTTTTGGGTATGCCGTTGGCTGAGCCGCCTATTTAAGCACCCATCCACTCAAAATCTGTTGCTTTGGGAAATTTGGCAAAAATTTCTTGCACAAAAATTGGGGGAACGGTGAGCTTCCTCTTCTCTATATCCATCCATGCGCCATCAATAGTAAGTTTGGCAGCAACCGTTCCATCTTCTTTGTATAAATTATGCCGCAGACTCCAGCGCGTGAAATCGTGTTTTGATTTTACCATTTCAATGTCAATACGGATTTTATCTTCCAATTTTATCTCTCTTCTAAAAGTACATTCCTCTCTGAAAAGTATTGGCCCGATTTTCAATTCCTCAAGTTTTGAGCTAGTCAATCCCCGACTGCTTAAAAATTCCATCCGCGCCATGGCACCATAGTCGTAATACACAGAATGTCGCAAATGTCTGTTCTGATCAATGTCTGCCCACCGTATTTGAATTTGCATATACTTTTATCTTTTAATTAACTGCTTTTGTCCGAAACGAATTAACTGAATTTATTCCAGGTTTCACTCCGACTATTTCTTCAAGGCCTTAAATTTTATTGATCTTCCTTAATGTGTATTCCGACCCATAATTCAACGAGACATGTTTTAATTCCATTTACCCGCTATCATTACTATGATGGAGGTAAAAAACATGAGCTGGATGCACGCAGTTATAATGTGAATGAATTCGAAATGGGATTAGAATCGCAACCCATTAAAAGTTTTGAATTTGTGGCCATGTATACCATTTCAAAAAGACGATTTGAGGACGCAGTTAATCCGCAGAATTATCAGGAAGGAAGTCTTTTGAGAATACAGCTCCAGGCCAATTTTTAATGATCAGGTTAAGGCGTATTAATCTCATTAAAGGGCTTAGCATCATCATGGTCAGTCCAGCTCATCGGATAATTTTTATCCACAAACTCCAGCGCCTGATCAGTTAAGAGCAATGGCTTGAAGGTGTCAATCATCACAGCCAGTTCGTGGGTTTCTTTTGCACCTATACTTTTTTCTACAGTACCAGGATGTGGACCATGAGGTAAACCTCCGGGATGCAGAGTGAAACTGCCGCGCTCAATACCTCTGCGGCTCATGAAGTTCCCTTCTGCATAATACAGCACTTCATCAGAATCAATATTGCTGTGATTGTAAGGAGCGGGTATGGCAAGCGGATGATAATCAAACAAGCGTGGAACAAAAGAACAAATCACAAAATTATGACCTTCAAATGTCTGATGTACCGGTGGGGGTTGATGAATCCGTCCTGTAATGGGTTCAAAATCATGAATAGAAAAAGCATAAGGCCATAGAAAACCATCCCAACCTACCAAGTCCAGCGGACTGTGCTCATAATGGTATTGATGAAGGAAGCCTTGTTTTTTTATCTTTACTAAGAAGTCCCCCTTACTCGTATCGGTAATTAACTCTTGTGGCGGGCGAATATCTCTTTCACAATAGGGCGAATGTTCTTCCAGTTGACCAAGTGCATTGCGGTAACGTTTTGGTGATTCAACCGGGGAGGCTGATTCTATTACTAAAACTCTCAACGGGCCTTCATCAAACTCAAGTTTATAAATGATGGTCCGAGGGATCACTACATAATCTCCTTTGCGGAATTCAACTACACCCAAGGGACTTATTAATTTTCCGCTGCCATCATGAATATACAGTACTTCATCGCCTTCGGCATTTTTATAAAAGTAATCCATCTTCTTCTGCTTGGGCGAACAAATGGCAAGGGAGACATCATTGTTCATGAGCAGCACTTTGCGGGCACTTAAAAAATCTTCTCCGGTGGTTTCTACTTTTGAAGTGTTTAAGTGCGTTTGCTTAAGCCCATAATCTTTCAGAATTTTTGCTCCATAGGCTACAGGATTTTTCAATCCTTTAATTCGTGTAGGTGGGTGAACATGATATAGGTTGGAGTAGATTCCTGAAAATCCTTTTGAGCTTACCAACTCTTCTTTATACAAACTTCCGTCAGGTTGTTTGAATTGTGTGTGTCTTTTATGGGGAATATTTCCTAAGCGATGGTAATACATAGCTCTTCATATTTTATTTAGGCGAAGTTAATATAAGTTTCAAATCACAACCCTACATGATGCCCCTTAATGTCTGAATTTTAAAGTGTGGTCCGATTTAATTCGGGCAGCTTATCAAACATTTTTACTGCTTGTTGCAAAATTTCATTGGTCTCATTGAAAATAGGATAGAAGCCATCGTTATTCCAGATTTTGCGTGCAATCTGAGCCTTCACGTGTAAATCAAAAAGTTTTCGCTTAAGTCCCAATGCTTTATAGTCTGGCTTTACTTTGTAACGCTTTCCGGTTTCAACAAGCTCGTTGATCATTTGATCGCTGACCCTAAAACTTTTGTAGAATTTTTCGTAACCCATTTGCTCCAGCTTTTCGCGATTGGCTTCAGTGTAGTTGAAGGTATATTCCTGCATGGCGCTACTGGTATAAAGTTCATTGAGGTACTGGTTATTTAGTAAAGTATCCAGCGGAACAAAATAGTCGGGCATAATGCCCCCGCCACCGTATACCGATCTTCCGCTGCTGGTTAGGTACTTAAGCGAATCGCTGAACTTGATGCTATCTGAATGAAAAAATTCACCTTGATTATAGCGCGAAATAATATCGTGTGCATATTCAGATCCATTTTCATAAGGTTTTTGAATGGAACGACCACTAGGCGTATAATACCTGGAAATGGTTAATCGCAACTCAGCACCATCGTTCAATTCAAAGGGAGCTTGCACCAGGCCCTTACCGAAGGTTCTTCTTCCTACAATCAGCGCGCGGTCATTGTCCTGTAAAGCTCCAGCCAATATCTCTGATGCCGAAGCACTACCCTCATTCACGAGTATAATGAGATCACCATTTTCAAACTGGCCTTTTTTTGTTGCGTTTGCATCTGAATTGTATTTTCTGTCTTTACCTTTTGTGTATACAATTTTATTATTGCTGCTTAAAAACTCATCGGCCATATCAATGGCCTGACTCATGTAACCACCTGGATTGCCCTGCAAATCGAGCACAAGTTTTTCCATGCCTTGCGACTTAAGTTTTTGCATGGCATCAACAAATTCTTTGTATGTAGTTTGAGAGAATCGGCTGATCTTGATATAGCCAATATCATCGCTCACCATATAGGCTACATCAAGTGAGTATTGCGGAATTTTATCTCGAATAATATTAAATACAATGGGCTCAGTCACACCTTTCCTGAGTATTGATACCTCCACTTCTGATCCTTTAGGTCCTTTCAATGCTTTTTGCACATCAAGGGTAGTAACTCCAATGCCGGCAATGATTTCACCATTCACTTCAATGATTTTATCGCCCGACCTTAGTCCGACTGATTCAGAAGGTCCTCCACTTATTGGGGCCACCACAACAATGGTGTCTCTGAAAATATTAAACTCAATACCAATGCCATCAAAATTACCTTTCAGGTCTTCATTGGCCGCCACCCGATCGCTGGCATTAATGTAGGAGGAATGAGGATCAAGCTTGCTGAGCATACTATGTATGGCGTCTTCAACGAGCACATCAGTATTTACATCACCAACATATTCGTTTTTGATTAGTGTAAGAACTTCCCTGAATTTCTGTACTTCACGAAGTATTTCTTTGTCGGGCCCCTGTTTCCCGCTAAGGTTGGCCCCTATCAGAATCCCACCGGCCAATCCAAGGCAAAGGATCAATGGAAGGCTAATTTGTCGCTTATTAGGCTCTTTTTCGTTCATACTGCTCAAATTCAATGATTTATCAATTAACGTAAGCTTAGTGTATTTGTTGAATGATTATATACAAGCAAGTTTTAAATCCATTAAATAATTCCACTATTGCTAATTATGGGTGTAAATTCGAAATATTTTTTGATTGAATTAGTATTTTTGAGCTTTCAGTTTCCATGAGTACTACAGCCTTAAAATCGAAGCGAATTGTTGATCTGGTGAGCGAAAGCTACATCAGGGCTTCTGTGCTGTATTATTTTGGGATAAAATTCTTTGAATACAATGAGCAAACGCTGGAAGAGGTATGCCTGCAAAAGGGCTTGAAAGTAGAGCAGGTCGTACTGGAATTGGAAAGCATTGCCATTTCCAATGAGGAGGCAATATCATTCGCGCATTATCCGCTTGATCTTATCATTGAGTACCTCAAACATGCACATTTTGTTTTTATAAAACACAAACTGCCTTATGTTGGAAAATTGATCGAAAATTTTTCAACAGATCATCCCGGATATCAACAAATAGCTCGAGACCTTAAGTTGGTATTTCCTCTGTTTGTAGAGGATTTCATTTATCATATTTACGAAGAGGAAGACACGCTTTTCACCTATATTATTAAACTTGAAAAGGTAGTTAAGAAACAACTTAGCGCAAGTAAACTCTGGAATCAATTAGAGAAACATTCTTTACAACAGTTTGCAATGGAGCATGAAGCACATGATGATGAAATGCAGGGGATAAGAGAGATCACTAAAAATTATGAGTTGCTTGCAGATGCACCTTTACACATTAAGGTAATTTATTCTGAGTTACGCGATTTCGAAAAGCAACTTGTTACACATGCTTCGGTGGAGAATGACATATTGTTTCCTCGCGCCATGACACTCGAAGCAAAAGTAAAAGACCAGCTCTTTGCCAACGCACGCTGGAACTAAGCATACCCTATTTGGATGGGTAGAATATTAGCAATTGATTATGGAACCAAACGCACGGGATTGGCAGTTACTGATCCCTTACGAATTATTGCTGGTCCGTTGGAAACTGTTGAAAGCAAAACACTATTGGATTTTCTAAAGCAATACACAGCAAAGGAAAAAGTAGATGAATTTGTAATCGGCATGCCGAAGCAATTGAATAATCTTGATTCTGAAATTGCGCCTTTAGTTCGCGCCTTCATCGTGAAGTTAAAAGAAGCCTTCCCCGACTGCCCGGTTTATGAAGCAGATGAAAGATTTACCAGTAGCATTGCCAGGCAAACCATGATTGCAGGCGGAATGAAAAAGAAGGACAGGCGCGACAAATACAGAGCAGACAAAATCAGCGCGGTGTTAATTTTACAATCACACATGGACAGACGAGTATAATTTATTGGTCCAGACTTTTACTTAAGTCAAAATCTGCCCTGAAGCGCAATTGCTCATCTCTTTTTAAAATATAGCTCAAGGTCTTCTTGTCTTGGCTAAGTATGAAAGTCCATTCGTTGGTTGCTGCTGCGGGAATAAGACCGGCAGTATATTCATCAGCCGGAAAATATTGTTCATGTGCAGTGCCTCCGGTTTTAGCGTATCCTCCATACATGGTGATGTCATCTGGTGTACCATCTTCATGGCGATGATCATGTTTAAAAAGAAGGCCCTTTTCATCCAGGGTCAGAATCCAGGTACGCGATTTATCATCGCCCACATGAAAAGGCATACGCAGTTCTGTATCCGAACAGCTTGAGAAAATAACTTTAAGCGCTTGCCCCTTGAATGGGTTCCTGTCGCCCTCAGGGAAAATGGCCGTCCCAGCAAATGTTTTTCCGCAGTACTGGCCAAGGTTTAGCAGGAATTCTTTTTCTGAGCTTTGCTTAGTACTAAATGCACATAATAAAACAGAAAGGGCTACTATTATTTTTTTCATTCTTCAATATAGAAATTAAGACCCGCAAATGGTACTAATAATTGCCCCTGTGGTTTATAATAGTTTTAGCATTAAATCATCGGCAAAGCACCAATTAATTATAAATTTGCAGGCTCTATTGATAGAAATGATTTATCCAATTGTAATGTATGGCGACCCTGTGCTTAGAAAACGTGCCAGGGATATTAAGAAGGGCGAAATTGACGTAAAGACCCTAAGTACCGATATGTTTGAAACCATGTACTCAGCAAGCGGGGTAGGCCTTGCTGCACCTCAAATTGGTAAAAGTATTCGCTTATTTGTAGTGGACGCGGGGGCTATGGAAGTTAAGGGACTAGAGGATTTCAAGAAAGTATTTATCAATCCTGAAATTATTGAGTTGAGCGGAGCTCCCTGGAATTTTGAAGAAGGCTGTTTAAGCATTCCGAATATCAGAGAAGAAATAAGCCGGGAAGAGAGGGTGCTTATTAAATATTACGATGAAGACTGGCAATTACATGAAGAAGAGTTTGAGGGTATTGCAGCAAGAATAATTTTACATGAGTTCGATCACATCGAAGGAAAACTCTTTATTGATTATTTAAGTCCGCTTAAAAAAAGACTATTGAAGGGAAAACTTAGCGATATCAGCAAAGGAAAGGTAGATACCGAATACAGGATTGCCGTAAAGCGTTAGTCTGCATGTCTAAAATACACTCTAAACTCCCGGATGTTGGCACTTCTATTTTTGCGGTGATGTCTAAAATGGCGGCCGAGCACAAGGCCATTAATCTTTCGCAGGGCTTTCCTGATTTCCCTGTTTCCTCAGAATTAATTGCATTAGTAAATGAAGCTATGCAAAACGACTTTAATCAATATGCCCCTATGCCCGGTTTGCCTTTATTGCGTGAGGCCATTGCTGACTTGTTAACTACAAATTATAAATACAAGGCCAATGCTGAGAACGAAATAACGATAACAGCCGGGGCCACTGAAGCCTTGTTTGCTTCTCTCATGGCATTGGTGAGGCAGGGTGATGAAGTAATTCTTTTTGATCCGGCTTATGATTCTTATGATCCGGCCATCCGCTTAAGCGGAGGCGTACCTGTGCATCTCAAACTAAATTTAAATTTTGGAATCAACTGGAATGAAGTAGCCGATGCGATTACTGAAAAGACAAAAGTGATCATGATCAATTCTCCGCACAATCCTTCGGGAGCCATTCTTCGTGCCGAAGATCTTAAACAGCTTGAAGTGTTGGTGCTTAAGCATAATCTTACTGTTTTAAGTGATGAGGTATACGAGTGGATTATTTTTGATAATGAAGTTCATGAAAGTGTATTGAAGAGCGAGGCTTTGCGCGAAAGAAGTATAGCGGTATTTTCTTTCGGCAAAACCTTTCACGCTACTGGTTGGAAAGCAGGCTATACTGTAGCACCCGAGCATATAAGCAAAGAGATTAGAAAAGTGCATCAGTTTCTTACCTTTAGCGTGAACACACCCACGCAATGGGCATTGGCTAAGTACCTGACAAAGCCCGCTAACTACAATTACTTACCCGCATTTTATCAGCAAAAAAGAGATTATTTTATTGATAAACTAAAATCATCAAGATTTGAGGTGCTGCCTTGCAAGGGCACTTATTTTCAATTGCTTTCTTATAACAACATCAGCGAAAAAACAGATAAGCAAATGGCAGAATGGCTGACTATAGAAAAGGGAGTAGCTTCGATTCCGATTTCTGTTTTTTATGATGACAAGACCGACAACAAAATATTAAGATTTTGTTTTGCTAAAAGTGAGGAGACATTAGACAAGGCCGCAGAATTATTATGCAAGATTTAAAAATAGCAATCATTCAATCACAATTGCATTGGGAAGATGTGGATGCCAACCTGGCCATGTTCGAAGAAAAAATATGGCAGATCAATGAAACTACAGATGTAATTGTGCTGCCGGAAATGTTTACCACAGGCTTTAGTATGCAGGCAGCTAAGCTTGCTGAGCCGATGAATGCCAAAACATTTCGCTGGATGAAGCAAATGGCCGATCAGACCGGTGCCCTGATTTTGGGTAGTTATATCGTGCATGTACACGACAAATATTTTAACCGCCTGATTTGGATGGAGCCTGGAGGAAGCCATAAAACCTATGACAAGCGCCACCTATTCAGAATGGCCAATGAGCATCATATTTATTCGCCCGGAGAAAGTTTGCTGGTTCACACATGGAAGGGTTGGAGAATTTGTCCACTAATATGCTACGATCTTCGCTTTCCGGTATGGAGTCGAAATCGCTATGATGCTGAATCAAACAGACTGGCATACGATCTTCTGATCTATATAGCCAACTGGCCACTGGCACGTGTGAGCGCTTGGGAAACCTTATTGCGAGCACGGGCAATAGAAAATCTTTCTTATGTAGTTGGAGTAAATCGCGTAGGTATTGACGGCAATGGTGTGGAGTACAACGGTTGTTCATCATTTATCGGACCTAAAGGCGACACCATTTTTTCTATTGAAGACGTAGAAAACATTCGCAGCTTTGAAATCAATTCGCATGCTCTGGCATCATACCGGGATAAGTTTCCGGCATTTTCTGATGCTGATGAATTTAACCTAGAACTGTAAGGGCGGATTTATTGACATTATTCATAGCAAAATTTTTTTATAATTTTTTCAACTTCAACTTCATCGCAATTCAAGCTAACTTTATCTTTAAACACAACTAAAAGTTTTTCAACATAAAGATTAGTCCCACTTAGGAGTATATGCATAATTTTTTTTTGTGATTTAATCATTGCATAAAAGACTTCAAGAGTTGCGCCTAATTTCATTTCCGGCTGAGCATTAATTACTAACATGACTTTTTCAGCCTGTTCAATCAGTTGCATGATTCCCTTGATGTGAAAGCCTTCAGAATCCTGGTCAATATCAGCAACAACCGAATCAGCTGCGATGCTCCTGGCAAGGTCAAGTAAGGGCTTGTTGTAGGGCCGTGTTTTCCAGTCAGAAAGGTCTATTTGCAGGATTAATTTCATGAAGGGATTTGAGCAAAGTTAATAGGGAAAAGTATTCTTGAGGCTTTAATCAATTTTCATACTTTTGCAGCTCAATAAAAAAGTCCCCTTTTCAGGTATGTTATCAAAGAAAATTAAGCGAGCACTCGTTTCTGTATACTATAAAGATGGCCTTGAGCCAATTATTCATGCTTTGGCAAAAGACAAGGTTGAATTTATATCTACAGGGGGCACTCAGCAATTTATTGAATCATTAGGTTACAAGGTGACGGCTGTAGAGGAGCTTACCGGCTATCCTTCCATTTTTGGAGGAAGGGTAAAAACCTTGCATCCCGGAGTTTTTGGTGGAATTCTTTTCAGACGGGATAATTCCGGAGACATTGAGCAAGCCAAAAACCATGGCATCGAAGCCATTGACCTGGTAATTGTAGACCTTTATCCATTTGAAGAGACCTTGGCTGCAGGCGGAACAGAAGCAGAGGTGATAGAAAAGATTGATATTGGAGGTATTTCATTGATCAGGGCGGCTGCAAAAAATTTCAGCGATGTTTTAATTGTTTCATCGCGTAATCAATACGATGAACTTCTAAAAATTCTTGAAAGCGAAAAAAATGCCAGTACACTTAAGCAGAGAAAGGCATTTGCCGCCATGGCTTTTGATATAAGCTCCCATTACGACACCTCAATATTCAATTACTTTAGTGATGAACTGGCCCTACCAAGATTTAAGCAGAGCATAAGAGAGGCAAAAGTCTTAAGGTATGGAGAGAATCCACATCAGAAAGGGATTTTTTATGGTGATTTAAATGCTTTGTTCAGCCAGCTGCATGGTAAGGAACTCTCATATAATAATCTGGTTGATATTGAAGCAGCCTTGTCGCTTTCACAGGAATTTAATGAAAAAGCTTTTGTAATAATTAAGCATACCAACGCCTGCGGTGTGGCCACTGCCGATACGGTAAAGGAGGCGTATATGAAGGCTTTTGCAGCAGATACTGTCTCTGCCTTTGGTGGAATTTTGGCTACTAATGCCACGATAGACATTTCCGCTGCAGAAGAGATCAACAAATTGTTCTTCGAAATATTAATCGCTCCGGCATATGAAGAAGATGCCCTGGAGATTTTGAAAACGAAAAAAAACCGGATGCTATTGCAGCAAAATCGATCGCTTAAAACAACACAACAATTCAGATCATTGCTTGACGGGGTCATTGTTCAGGATGTTGATCTGAAAACAGATAAAGCGGAGGACCTTAAGACGGTAACAAAGCTTACACCTGACGAGCAGACCATCCATGCGCTTCTGTTTGCAAACAAGGTGGCCAAGCATACCAAATCAAATACCATAGTTTTAGCCAGAGATGGTCAGTTATTGGCCAGCGGTGTGGGGCAAACCAGCAGGGTAGATGCCTTAAAGCAGGCTATAGAAAAGGCAAAAAACTTCGGGATCTCATTGGATGGAGCAGTAATGGCTTCTGATGCCTTCTTTCCATTTCCAGATTGTGTAGAGATCGCTAACCAAGCGGGAATAAAGGCAGTAATCCAGCCGGGGGGTTCTGTTCGTGACCAGGATTCTATTAACTACTGCGATAAACACAATATGGTAATGGTGTTTACAGGCACTCGCCACTTCAAACATTAGCAAAAATGCACAAAACCTTACATGACACTTGCTGCCATATATAATTTTGGTAAATTCAAACCGATTATAATTTTTTAATACTCAATGGGTTTCTTCGATTTTTTCACAAGTGATATTGCTATAGACCTTGGCACCGCAAATACACTGATTATTCACAAGGACAAGATTGTGGTTGACGAACCATCGATCATCGCTATCGACAAAGCTACCAACAAAGTGTTGGCTATTGGTCGTGAGGCTATGCAGATGCATGAAAAAACCCACGACAATATCAAAACCATCCGTCCGCTCAAAGAAGGAGTAATTGCCGACTTTCATGCGGCAGAGCAGATGATTCGCGGCATGATCAAGATGATTGATACCGGGAAACGACTTTTTCCTGCTTCGCACAGAATGATCATTTGTATTCCTTCAGGGATTACAGAGGTTGAAAAACGCGCGGTACGCGATTCGGCTGAGCATGCCGGAGCTAAGGAAGTTTATATGATTCACGAACCAATTGCAGCCGCCATAGGTATTGGGGTTGACATTCAACAACCAGTGGGTTCAATGATTGTTGACATTGGAGGAGGAACAACAGACATTGCGGTAATTGCGCTTTCCGGAATAGTTTGTGATCAGTCCATTCGAGTTGCGGGTGATACTTTTAACAGGGATATACTTGATTACATGCGCAGGCAGCACAATCTGCTGATAGGTGAGCGTTCTGCAGAGAAAGTAAAAATTGAAGTAGGTTCAGCATTAACGGAATTAGATGACGGACCGGATGATTATGAAATTCGTGGTCGCGATTTAATGACAGGCATACCTAAGACCATTAAGGTTTCTTATTCAGAAATTGCCTTCGCCCTTGATAAGTCGGTTTCAAAAATTGAAGAAGCTGTACTTAAGGCCTTGGAAATATCTCCGCCAGAACTATCGGCAGATATATATGAGCGTGGAATACATCTTACTGGTGGAGGTGCTTTGTTGCGTGGACTGGATAAACGACTGTCGCTAAAAACCAAGCTTCCTATACATGTAGCAGAAGATCCGCTTCGTGCCGTTGTGCGCGGAACAGGCGCAGCTTTGAAAGGACTAGCAATGTATCGCCCTGTGTTGATGACCTGATGCAATGGACCGGCTTCTATATTTCTTTTATGCCTATAGAGCTTTTTTCACATTTCTAATCCTGGAGATTTTTTGTGCATGGCTGATTATTGAAAACAATCAATATCAGGGCGCAAAGTTTTTTAATTCGTCTAATCAACTGGTGGCAGGTATTATCACCCTTTCAAATAGTACTAAAGATTTCTTTTCACTTCGTGAGGTTAACAGAATTCTTGCCGAAGAGAACGCATCCTTGCAAGAACAAATGGCAGCTGAAACTCTAAAGAATATTAAACCATATTACCTGGAAGAGTTGGACTCTGCATTTATTAACCAATATGAATTTATAAGTGCGAGGGTGGTTAACAGCACCACAAGGATGTTTAAAAATCATCTCACGATTAATAAAGGCAGCAAGGAGGGCATTAAGCCGGGAATGGCGGTTATAAGTACCCATGGAGTTGTTGGTAAGATTAAAACGGTTTCTACACATTTCTCTGTGGTTACTTCCGTATTGCACACTGATGTGATGGTTTCGTCAAGACTACAACGCACAGGTAATGTAGGTACCGTGCAGTGGGATGGTTACCATGCAGGATTTGCAGATTTAAAATTTATACCAAGGCATGTTCAGGTTAAACCCGGAGACGCAGTGGTTACAAGCGGTTTTAATGCTGTGTTTCCGGAAGGCATTTTGATTGGGAAGGTTGAAGAAATATCTTTAACAGACGAGGCAGTTTTTTATGATATAAAAATTTCTTTAGCCCAGGACTTTACAAATCCCGGATATGTTTATGTGGTTAAAAACAATTTACTGGAAGAATTAGAAATGCTGGAGGAAGAAATTGTTACTAATAAATGAGCAGGTCGTTTATCATATTGCTGATTGGTTTTTTTGTCTACCTGGTATTACAGGTTGTCTTTATTCGCAATGTGGTATTGTTTCAAACAGCATTTTGCTTTGTTTACGTAGTATTTTTATTGCTGCTCCCTGTTGAGTTAGGAATTATAAACCTGATGTTTATTGGCTTAGCTATGGGGCTGACGGTTGATGTTTTTTATGATAGCTTCGGCACGCATGCTTCCGCCTCAGTGTTTATTATGTTCTTAAGAAATAATTGGCTCAAATTACTTACACCGCAGGGCGGATATGATCTTGGCGCAAGACCTGCAATTAGTTTGGGGGGCACTTCATGGTTTTTGGTTTACAGCATGCCACTCATATTTCTGCACCATGCATTGCTTTTCTTTATTGAAGCAGGGGGCTTCCATTTGTTTGGGTTTACTACGCTTAAGATCATCATGAGTGTAATATTTACCTCACTGGTTATGGTGTTGATACAGTACATTTTTCCGGTAAGTAATAGGATATGAACGAGGGGAGAAAGGAAATACTGCAGGTTATTTTTGTACTCACCGGGTTGGTGTTTCTTGTAAAACTGTTTTTTATTCAAGCAGTTGATACAAAATATCGGGCAGCGGCCGATAGTAACGTTATTATGGCCGAGGTTGATTACCCTTATAGAGGGTTGATCTATGATAGGAACAATAATCTTATCGTGTATAACACACCCGAGTACGACCTCATGGTTATTCCAAAGGATGTTGTAAAGGTAGATACTGCTTTTTTTACCCAGCTTTTTCAAATTAGCAAAGCCGAGTTTGAAGAAAATATGCGTGTTGCGAGAAAATATTCTCGAGTAAAGCCCTCAGTTTTTATCAAGCAACTTTCAAACGAAGATTTTGCTTCGATACAAGACAATATGGATTTATTTCCTGGGTTTTTTATCCAACCCAGAACAACAAGAGGGTATACAACCACTTCACTTGCCAATGCGCTGGGTTATGTAAGTGAACTTTCAAAAGCGCAATTAGAACGTGATAGTAATAAATACTATAGACAAGGCGATTATATTGGTCAAAGTGGAATTGAAGCCCAATATGAAAATGTACTTAGAGGCAAACGTGGGGTAAGATATAAACTACGCAATGTGCAAGGCATAGAGAAGGGTAAATTCAGGGATGGCATGTGGGATACGCTTTCCATTCCAGGTAAAAATTTACTCACAACCATTGATCTTTCTTTACAGGAATACGGTGAAAAATTGATGAAAGGAAAAACCGGAAGTATTGTAGCCATTCAACCTAAGACCGGAGAAATACTGGCTTTTGTTTCGGGGCCAAATTATGACCCGGCTATGCTTACCGGAAGAAAATACAGCAGCAATTTTTCTGTGATAAGTAATGACACTTTAAAACCATTATTCAACCGACCACTAATGGCCATGTATCCGCCCGGATCAATTTTTAAAATGGTTCAGGCGCTTATTGGTTTGCAGGAGGGAGTAATAAATTACCAAACCGTATTTCAATGCAACAGGCTGTTGGTAAATTGCCATAACCATGAGAACCCATCGGATCTTTATGGGGCAATAAGGAACTCCTGTAATCCCTATTTTCATCAGGCATTTCGTAGAATCATCAATCAAAATAAAGATCAAAACACTTTTGTAGATTCTCGACTGGGTCTTGATGTTTGGAAATCGTATGTAGATCGTTTTGGATTGGGTAAACCTCTGGGTGTGGATTTGCCCAGTGAAAAAGGGGGGCAAATGCCCGGCAGCGATTTGTACAATCGCATTTACGGAGAAAATCGTTGGAAGTTTTCTACTATTTATTCTTTGTCCATAGGCCAGGGCGAAATGTTGATTACACCTTTACAAATGGCTAACCTGGCGGCAATCATTGCCAATGGAGGCTATTACTATACACCCCATCTGGTAAAGGGAATTGAAGGCGAAGAACATGAATTGCGTTACGCCAGACATGAAACCGGTATTGATTCAAAATATTTTGAGTTTGTGCAACTGGCCATGACAGAAGCTATTTACGGCACTGCGGGCCGCGCAGCTATTTCTGACATTAAAGTAGCCGGCAAGACGGGTACGGCTGAAAATCCACACGGTGAAGACCATTCTGTTTTTATGGCGTTTGCACCTTATGAAGATCCGCAAATAGCCATTTCTGTTTATGTAGAAAATGCCGGATGGGGCGGAAGAGCAGCAGCCTCTATCGCAAGTTTAATGATAGAGCTACACTTGAAAGGAAGTACTAAGCGGCAGTATTTGGAAGACTATGTTTTAAAAGGAGAGTTTTTGTATTGAAAAGAGGAGAAGGCATATCGGCAAATAAGCTCGATTGGGTAACAGTAATACTTTACTTGTCGATCGTTATTTTAGGATGGTTAAACATCTATGCGGCTGTTTATGATAATTCGATACAAAACTCCATATTTGATTTAAGCCAGAACTCAGGACGACAGTTTTTATTTGTCATTGCATCTTTTTTTCTAATTGGCGCAGTGATGTTGGTGGATATGCGTTTTTATGAAACCTTTGCCTACCTGATTTACGGAATAATTATTCTGTTGCTCGTTTTTGTTTTGGTTTCGGGCACAGTGGTGTCCGGATCAAAGTCATGGTTCAGTTTTGGGGCTTTTAGATTTCAACCTTCTGAATTCGCGAAGTTCGCTACGGCCTTTGCAACTGCCAAGTATATCTCGGCAGTTGGATTCAGATTTGATGACCTGAGAAAGCAGCTAAGTCTTATAGCCATTGTTGGCTTACCTGTTTTATTGATTTTATTGCAAGGTGATACCGGTACCGCGCTTGTCTTTACTGCATTTGTATTGGCATTCTTCAGAGAAGGGATGTCGCCAATGGTTTTGATTCTCGGGGTGGCCTCAGCGATCATATTTATTCTTACGCTATTGGTTGAAGACCAAATCTATTTGTATGTAGGTATTGCGGCAGCACTTGTTTTGTTCATCTTGTTTGGAAAGAAATCATTTAAGCGGATTGCTCTACTAACAGTTGGTGCCTTGTTAATAGTTGGTGTTATTGAAAGCGTTGACTATATCATTACCGATGTACTTAAGCCTCACCAACAAAACAGGGTAAAAGCATTGATCAATCCTGATGCCGACCCACTGGGTTACGGCTGGAATGTTACTCAATCAAAAATAGCAATAGGCAGCGGAGGCATGTGGGGCAAGGGCTTCTTAAATGGCACTCAAACTAAATTTGATTTTGTTCCTGAACAAAGCACAGACTTTATTTTTTGTACAATTGGAGAAGAGCATGGTTGGATTGGAAGCCTGATTGTAATCGCCTTGTTTGTTACTTTACTCTTGAGATTGGTATTTCTCGCAGAGCGACAAAAATCTAGATTTGCCCGGGCCTATGGGTATGGTGCGATCTCAATTATTTTCTTTCATTTTGCGGTAAACATTGGAATGACCATCGGGCTGTTTCCGGTAATCGGTATTCCACTTCCCTTCTTTAGTTATGGGGGCTCATCACTTTGGGGCTTTACACTGCTGTTGTTTATCTTTTTAAAGTTAGATGCACACCGGATGCAGGTGTTAACACGATTTTAATTATATAAATCGTTTTTCCACCAGTTCCATAAACTCAATATACGCCTCGCTTTCTTTATCCCAATCAGGTTGGCTTTCAGCAATAAATCTGAAGGCAACTGACCGGTCAGCACAGCTATCAATAAACTCAATACTGGAGTTAAATTTATCAGTGTTCCCTTTGAACAGCACATTGATGAACATGAATCGTTGATTGATATTAAGGTTGTCTCTAATCTTTGAAATTTTAGCTCGCTGAAAATTATCAGCTAAAGTTTCTTTCTCAATTTGTTCAAACAATTTTGTGGGCGCGTTTTTTTCTTGCTTCGGATTATTTACAGGAGCAGTTTTTACCACCTCTGCTTTAGGGGCATCAAATGTGGTGTAAAATTTATCCGGATCTAGCGGACTTACTAAAGAGAATTGAGAAGTAAACTCTTCAAAATCAGCCGGACTAAAACTGAGTTCTTGTATTACATGGTCTAAAATTCTAAATGCCTCTTGTCCACTTAACTTTTTAATTGATCTCCGTTGCATTTCATCAGCAAGGCCTTGAAGCGGAGCTTTGTTTACCCTAATGTATTTCAGCCGCTCAAGTAGCGTATCAAGTACAATTTCTGGTTGCTCTTTTATATAGGATGAAAAGAAATCGTAAGGAGCGAAAACAAGGAGCAATGTATTGCTGGTAGCCACTTTTAGTAAGGGGGCGAAATGACCTCGGTCAATCAAAATGTTATTTGACAACTCGTTGAGAAAATGCTGATAACTTTCTTTTACTTCCAACGCATCGTAGTCAAAATAAGGACTTTTTAATTTTTCAGATTCCTCTTTCCATGCCCTTAACAGCTCATCTAATACAAAGAGATTTACTTGTTTTACCGGGCTTAATTTTAGAATTTCTTTTCCGCTGATTTTCGGTTTGCCTGAAAAGAAGCTTTCTACCAGTTTACCCGAAAAGCTTAAACTGTAGCTATCAATGGCCTTCCAATTGAGTTTTTCTTCCATACGCCACAAAAGATTTAATTATCTTGCCTCTTGCTTTTTTTGCAAGCAGGTATCAGCAAAGTTAACTGAATATGTATAAAATTATTATCCGTAGCCTCTATAATAGAGAATTGAATGTAGCGGCTCAACCCAAAACAATACTCCAGCATATTCAGGAGGCTTATATTGACTGGATGCATACTTGTGGAGCTAAAGGCAGGTGTACCACCTGCAGAGTAGTTGTGCAGGAAGGCGCTGAAAACCTGGCAATGCCTACAGTGGCAGAAATGCGCTATAGGGATAAAAACATGTTACTTGCTAACGAACGTCTGAGTTGCCAGGCAATTGTTTTGGGAGATATTACATTGGTTGTACCAAGAGATTGCAGGTTACCGCAGTTGAAGTATTCAGATAATTAATTTTGAAGCTTAGAGATTAGCTTAAATGAGGTATTGATATGTTTATAGAACCCAATTTAGGGAGAGTAAGAAAGCCGGAAGGATCGGGTTGGATTGAAGTGATTTGTGGCTGCATGTTTTCCGGAAAAACCGAGGAGCTTATCCGCAGGCTGAACCGTGTGCTGATAGCTAAACAAAAAGTAGAAATCTTTAAACCCAGTCTTGATAAGCGTTACCATGTAGAGCAAATTGTATCGCACAATGAAAATGCCATTCGCTCAACCCCGGTTGATTTTGCAAACGACATTTTACTGCTAGCCGGTGATTGTGATGTGGTGGGTATAGATGAGGCCCAGTTTTTTGATGAAGCAATAGTGGATGTTTGTAATCAACTGGCCAACGCAGGAAAACGAGTGATTGTGGCAGGTTTGGATATGGATTATGAAGGGAAACCTTTTGGCCCCATGCCCAACCTGTTGGCTATTGCCGAGTTTGTAACCAAGGTTCATGCTATTTGTGCCGAAAGTGGTGAGCTGGCATCCTTTTCATTTCGGTTATCGGATGACGATAAGCAAGTAATGCTTGGAGAAAAAAACAGGTACGAAGCGCGCAGTCGCAAAACTTTTATAGAAGGGATGAAAAAGCGTAAAAAGCATTGAAGAAAATAATCCTAACACTGTCAGTTTTATTTTTACTAACCGCTGCGGGTTTTTCTCAAGACGAAATTCCCATTGGTACCTGGCGGATACATGCATCGGGATATGAAATTTCAGATGTACAAAATTCGACTAATAGAATTGTGGCTTCAGGCAGACAGGCAATTTATATTATCAATAAATCTCAAAATGAGATCAGTGTTTTAAATAAGCTGAATGGCCTGAGTGCCGCAAATATCAGTGCCTTCGCCTACGATGAGAGTAAAAGTATTTTGCTGATTGGGTATGAAGACGGCAACATAGACCTTGTCACAAACAGCGGAACACTTAATTTTTCCGATATCCAATTCGCTAATATCACAGGAACAAAGAGAATTAATCATGTACTAATCACAAATGATATAGCATACTTATCTTCCGATTTTGGTGTGGTAGTGTTTGACTTACAGCAGCAGGCTATTCGCGAGACCATACGAGAACTAGGGTCTGGAGGAACAAATCTTAAAATTACTAAGGCAGCCATTTTGGGAGACTCTATATTCCTGGCAACAGGAAGGGGGGTTCTCGCTTCCCGTTCAGACGGAACCGTAAATTTGCTCGACTTCAATAACTGGAAAAGATTTGACCAAGGATTATTTGATACTGAGATCACGAATCTGGAAGTTTTTCAAGACAACATTCACATTACAATTAATAATGCAGGTCTTTTTTCGTATGCTGCCGGAAATTGGGACAGCAAAAATGTGTTAACCACTTCTGTCTTCGGGCAGTCTCGCGCTTCTGCTGAAAAGCTTATGATCATTGCAGATGACCTGATCTATCAATACGATGGGGTACTTACGCAATTTATTACGGATATTCCCCTAAAGCCCAATGTTGCCATCGCTGAAAACGCATCAATTATTTGGATTGCAGATAATTTTAGTGGACTGATCAAAAAACAGAATGCTACTGAAGAGCGGGTCAATATCACCGGACCTCTGAGCGATGAGATCTGGTCAGTTCAAAATACTACACAAGGTATCGCGGTTTTGCGTGGAGGCTATACTGCCAACAAACAGGCAATGAATAAACCGGCACAATTGAGTTTATTTAATAAAGGTAATTGGATTAACCGGTCAGCCCTTTCAATTCCCGGAGTAGAGAATATTGCTCCTTGCAATGACCTTGTGGCGCTTGCTGAAACGGGCAGAAATAATCCTGCCTTTCTATTATCATGTTTTGGTCAGGGTGTTCAAGCCTATGACAGAGATTGGAATGAATTTGATCTTCCTCAAAATCCCCTGGGCCAATCTAAAGTAGTTGCTTTAAAAAGTGATGCTGATAAAGTATGGATAGCTCGTTATGATCATGCAGAACCTTTGGTGCGTTTCAATGCCGATGGAAGTTTTACAACCTTTTCATTTCCGGAATTTCAAAGCGCAAGGTTTGTAATTGATTTACACATTGATGCCCTCGGACAAGTTTGGATGATTACTGATCCTGCTTTTGGTTCCGGTGCTTTGGTTTTTGATCCCACACAAAATCGCACAAGACTTATCAATGATCAGCCGGGCAATGGTGCCTTGCCCGACAATCGGGTATATACCATTACTTCTGACCGCAACGGACAAGTATGGATTGGGACTCAACAGGGAGTTTGCTTCTTCCCTTCGCCTGCTAATGTTTTCAATGCTTCATTAAATGCAATCAGGCCAATTTTTGAAAATAGATTTTTACTCCGCGATCAGCGCATCAATACCATAACCGTAGATGGAGGCAACAGAAAGTGGATTGGGAGTGATAATGGTGTTTGGTTATTTACACCAGATGGAGAAAGTCAGCTAAGGTTTTTTGATTCGGGAAACAGTCCACTGCCTGCAAATGCGATTAAAGCAATAGCTATTGAACCCCTTACCGGAGAAGTATTTTTTGCTACAAGTACTGGACTGGCCTCCTATCGTTCAGATGCTACCCTGAGCACAGCAAAGCATGAGCTTGTTAAAATTTTCCCCAATCCGGTTACTGGAAATTATGCTGGTACTGTAGGTATAAGTGGATTAGCAACTGATGCGGATGTGAAAATCACGGATATTAGCGGCAAGCTGGTATGGCAAGCCCGGGCCAATGGAGGAACAGCAACATGGAATGTGCGTGATCTTGACGGAAGAAGGGTGGGCACCGGAGTATACCTTGTATTCAGCGCGGCCGATGATGGTAAAGAAACACATGTTGGAAAAATTGCAGTGGTTAATTAATACGTAATATTGGGCACTGAGTTTTCTGCACCCATTTTTTAATCCTTACTTCATTGCTATACAAAACCAAAGGCATAGTTTTTCGATTTACTCCCTATAGTGAGAGCACCATTATTGTAACTGTATTTACCGAATTATTTGGTTTGCAATCTTACATAGTGAATGGCGTGCGAAGTAAATCAACCAGGGGAAATAAGATTGCGCTATTTCAGCCCCTTACCTTGTTGGATATGGTAGTGTACCATAAAGAAAATGCCAACATTAACCGAATTAAAGAATACCGCTGTTTTCATCCCTACCAACACCTGACTACTGATATCACAAAATCCTCTATTGCAATTTTTATTAATGAGTTGCTGAATAAATCCGTGAAAGATCAAAGCCATGCTGCCGAGATATTCGATTTTATTTCAAATGCCTTGCTACATTTGGATAAAGCAAAGGCTGGAGTTGAAAATTTTCATTTAATCATGATGATCAGGTTGAGTCATCTTCTGGGCTTTGGCCCGGCAAATGTGGCCGAACTATTGGGCCCCCGTTATGCGGTTGAAGATGAAGAAAAATTACTGAACGGTTTAATCAATTCCACTTATGAGAATGTACCCAAGCTCAATGCCGGGCAAAGAAGAATTTTACTTGATCATTTAATTTCATTTTATAATGAGCACATTGAAAGTTTTGGGGAAATGCGCTCGATGACGATCTTAAGAGAAATACTAAGCTAATGTCAATTGATACATCAAAATGGAAAAGCGAAATCGACCGTACCACAGCCGATTTTAAAAATGCTTTAGCAGGGCTTTCCGAGGGTGAACTTAACTGGAAGCCTGATGCGAAAACCTGGAGCATAGCCCAAAATTTGGATCATCTCATAGTGATTAATTCAAGTTATTATCCCCTGATTACCAAGGCCCAACAAAATCAACTGGAACTGCCATGGTTGGGAAAGGTAAAGTTTTTATATTCTATGATTGGGAAAATGATACTTGATGCTTCTGGCCCTGATAGAAGAAAAAAGATCAGCACTTTTCCGGTATGGATGCCTGCAGCTAGCAATATTTCCGCAGATATTTTGGATAGATTTGAAGTACATCAAAGTGAATTGAAACAA
>CAZVFM010000010.1:0-24388 GCA_964626095.1 uncultured Roseivirgaceae bacterium
CGACCGTTTTTATTGATGTCATGTAAATGTATATTCTCATTTGGCGCTAATACAACACCAGTATTAATAATGCCTGAGCCATTAAAATTAAATGCTCCACTACCGGTATTTGCCACGTAATATAGTCGGGTAATCTGATCACTTTTGGCGGTTGCGGTAAAAACTAAATCTGTACGCCCATCGGCATTCATATCAGCAAAGCTGATCTTCATGTTGTCGTATTGATTGGCCGTTGCTTCTAAATAATTATCGGTTTTAAATGTAAAATATGGATTGTTTGGGCTACCGGTGTTTTCATACAAGGTGATATTGCCCGAACTTCCGGGGTTGCCATAGGCACTGATGAACATGTCAAGGTCTCCATCATTGTCATAATCCGCAAAAGCTATAACCGTTTGCTCTCCCAATTCAATCATCTGGTGCTGTAAAAAATTATCCTGAACAAAATTGAAAACAGGGGCGTTTAAGCTTCCTGTATTTTTGTATAGCCATGTTGACCGCTCAAAGTTTACACCATTATATTGCCTGAAATATAAATTGGGAGATATCAGCAAATCGGGCAAGCCATCAAAATCGATGTCTTCATAGAATGCAGCAGGGAAGTTGATGATGTTTAAGGGATTGTTGACAGGAAAGGTAGAGGCATTGCTGAAAACAGGGACTTCATCGGTGCCTTCATTTTTAAAAAAGTACAATTCTGCACATTCTTCTTCTGAAAATAAAAGGTCCTTAATTCCATCTTGATCAAGGTCTATATATAATAAAGCCTTACCACCGGCATGGTCGACCCTTCCGTTAATCAGGTCTTCACAAGATTCGTTGAATGCAAATACACCACAATCGCATTCCTCAAAATTTCCCCATGTTTGGGTGATGCGTTCAAAAATTAAGGTGTCTCTTCCTCCAGTTTGCTCGATGCTGAAATTCTTGTGGTATTCAATAGCGCTATTGCTTACAAAGCTTACGTTAAGAATATCCAGGTCACCATCACCATCCACATCATCAATTACAGGAATATCGGTTTCGTTAAATTTCAAATTGATATTTCCGGAGAAACCCTTGGTGAAAATAGGCAGCCCATTATTGAATGCTCTCCAAGTGAGTGATTCTCCTTCTGGCGTAGTATTTACAAAGACCTTTAGCCCAAAAGGATCGCTGGTAAAAATATCTTTCTTTCCATCGCCATTGAAATCACGTAAGAGTATCCAATGCCTTATGCCCTCAGGAAAATGCCTTTCATACTCTGGAGCATAATGGTATTTATCATTTTCCTGCAGAAAGGTGAATAAACGATTGCCTGCCCGATCGTAAACCACCAGGTCATCTTTGCCATCAGCATTAAGGTCTATGGTATTAAACTGTGGACTGTTCAGCCCACCTGCCCAGGGAAAATCCAGTAGAACGCCTGAAGCGGTTTCCACTGGAATGCTCTGGTCAATGACATAGCTGAATTGGGCCATTGATAACAGCGGAAGAAAAAATAATACGGAAAGGACCCTTTGCTTCATCAAAAAAAATTACACTTTTATAACGGTCAACTGTTCACACTGTTACTTTAACAAAGATTTTTAGCCGATCGTGTATGGATATCCGAAATCTTTACCAAAAATACCTTGAATGCCGTAAGGTATCTACTGATACGCGTAAGATTGAGGCGGGGGCGATCTTTTTTGCACTAAAAGGAGAAAATTTTGATGGGAATGCATTTGCTGCGCAGGCTATTGAGAGGGGGGCGGCTTTTGCAGTAATTGATGCAAGCAGCGCGGCCAGGGATGATCGCTATTTGTTAGTGGATGACACCTTACTTGCTTTGCAGCAATTGGCCCAACATCATCGCAAACAATTGAAAATTCCTGTTATAGGTCTTACAGGATCAAATGGAAAAACTACCACAAAGGAGTTGATAAGGGAAGTACTCTCCACTAAATACAAAACGTTTGCTACCCAGGGTAATCTTAATAACCATATTGGTGTTCCGCTTTCAGTTTTATCTATTACGGATGGTTTTGAAATAGCAGTGATTGAGATGGGGGCTAATCATTTAGGTGAGATTGCTTCGCTTTGCGAAATCACGCAACCCACACACGGGCTCATCACCAATATTGGCAAGGCCCATATTGGAACATTTGGAGGATTTGATAATATCATCAGGGCCAAATCGGAATTATACCAATACATAATTGTAAACAAGGCGCAGGCATTCATTAATTCTCAGGATGATATTTTGAATAATATGTCTAAACGATTTGAGCAACCTGTACTTTATCCGTCAAAGGGAGATTTTTATCACTGTGAATTTATGGCTGCAGATCCTTTTGTAAGAATACGAACCGAAGATTCAGATGAAATTCAAACGCGTCTTATTGGTGCTTATAATTTCAGCAATATTGCCGCTGCATTGTGCATTGCAAAATTTTTTGGTGTTGCTACAACAGAAGCAAATCGGGCGGTATCCGAATATCTTCCTGAAAATAATCGCTCACAATTAATTACTAAAGGCAGCAATATCATTATTCTCGATGCTTATAATGCTAATCCTAGTTCTATGCAAGCTGCAATTGAAAATGTGGATGGCATGCCCGCAAAGAGGAGACTTTTAATTTTGGGTGATATGTTTGAGTTGGAGGAAGAATCGGAAAAAGAACACCGACTTATAGGTGAATTGCTTTTGAAGAAAAACTTTGACGAAGTTTTGTTGTGTGGCAATCATATGAAACATGCAAAAGAAGTTTATAAAAGGGCCTTGCATTTTGAAAACAAACAGGAGTTAACCAACTACTTAAAGCTGCATAAACCTGAAGAGGCGCTGGTTCTCCTAAAGGCATCCAGGGGAATCGGACTTGAAACGGTGCTTAATTATTTATAATAATGGAAAAGTCAATAACATTCTTAAAGTCCCTTTCAAAAAATAACAGCCGCGAGTGGTTTGAGAAGAATAAGCCAAAGTTCTTAATTGCAAAAGCTGAGTTCGAAAATTTTATTGGCGATTTGCTTAAGGAGATGAGCGGATTCGATCCATCGCTTACCGGATTAATTCCAAAGAAATTAATTTTCCGCATTTATAGAGATGTTCGGTTCAGCAAAGACAAGCGCCCATACAAAACAAATTTTGGTGCCGCTTTTTCTTCAAGTGGCAAGGGTTTGGGCAATCCAGGATACTATCTTCATATTGAGCCCGGAAACAAAAGTTTTGTGGCTGTAGGTCTGTATCAACCTGTTCCAGATGTGCTCGCTAAAGTCCGGCAGGAAATCGATTACAATGGAGACAAGTTGAGGATCATTATGGCTGAAAAGAAATTCAAAAAACTTTTCGGAGATTTTTGGGATGAGGACAAATTAAAACGTCCGCCCAAAGGGTATGCGGATGACCATAAATATATAGAGTGGATCAAACTCAAAAGCTTTATTGTGACGCACGAACTGAAAGACACGGAACTTGTTGACAAAAAATTCAAAAAACATATAGCGGAGCTTTATAAGGTTGTGATGCCAATAAATGGCTTTTTGCAACAGGCCTTAGATTGAGTAGTGATAAACTGAAGCCTTAGTTCCTGTTATCATTCTCTTCCCAATCAAAATAATCGTCTGCTTCCAACTCCAGTTCTTTTTTCTTTTTTCGGTCTTTTATTTTGAAGGCATCACGCAGTTCTTGAAATTCTTTTTTTATGTCTGCTGCCATTTTCTTTTTAACCGCATCAGTATCTAAAGATACTGTATAGTTGTATGCAGTACCAGTTATTTTTAAATGCAACATAGAGCGACCGCTACCATCATCTTCAATAGCGCCAAAGGCCTCATCCGGGTCAAGTCTCTTTCTACTGCGCAAGGGTGCAACAATCCGGTAATCTATCAGCTGGTCAAAAGTATGTGTGCCGCTTATTTTGATGTCAGAAACGTTTGAGCCAATCTGCATCTGAGGCAAATAAATAATACGATTCTCTATATGGATTTCATTTTTCAATTCCGCAAAACGTAGTCGGTTCAGGTTGTCCTCGTCTAAGTATCTGGAGAGTTGTTGCATGGGCTCAAAATTATTCAGTTCTCCATTTTTTATGGTTGCATTGATGTCGGCTACTAAAGTATTTTGAAATAGTGTTAACTCATCATTAAAGGTCATTTCAGTATTTACATTGGCTGTTACCAAACCCTTCAGGTGCTTGTCTTGTAACCATGATTGACTGAAGTTCTCAAAAACATAGAATACGCTGTCAAGATGAATGTTGCTCATGTCAAAGGTACTGATTACATCGATGGCCTTATGGTTACGTGCGTCTACAATACCCGATAGTGTAATGGGCCCGCCCATGGATTGTAGACTTATTTTTTTTGACACGGCAATTTTGTCTTTCACCAGTAAATCTCCTTTCACCTTTTGACCGTGGAATCTTCTGAATTTTACTGAGTTGACCTCGCAGTTAAAATTTAGCAGGATATTAGCAGGAATACTAAAGTGATAAGTTTGTTTGTTTCCTATTAAGCCTTTGCTGCTGCTTAATAATTGATCGATATCTATAAAATCAGATTTGAGGTCGGCCTCAATTCCCACATTTTGATTTTCGAAAAGCAAAAAAGTGATAACATTTTTAAGAAAGCCGTTTACAACAAAGTCACTATTGCCAAAACGACCGCTTACATTACTCAATGCCAAATCGTTTTTGTTAAACTGCAATGACCCGCTTAAGGACTCAAAGGGCAAGCCGATATGTTCAGTCGCTAGGCCTATATTATCCATTTCAATAATACCTTTTGTGCTTACCTTTTGTGCAGTATTTCTGCTTTTTAACAGGGCCGTTCTGCCTTCAATGGAAATGTCTGCCTTTAATTTTCCTGTAAACGATTTTACTTTAGGCATATCGTAAAACCCGAGTATAGAGGGACCATCGATAATGCCTTTAAAGGCAAATCGAATAAATGGGTCTTCAAAATTTTTAAGATAGAATGAAGCTTGATAAGGATTGCTGTTTAGTTTTCCATTGATATTTCTTAACTCCAATTCAGCATTTTTTAAATCGCTGAACGATTGAGTTCGAAAAATGCCTTCAAGATTAGCCTCTTCTATCCTTGATTGAAATTCAGCATTAAAAATACTGGCATTCTCAAGCCCAAAATTAATACTGAGTTCAGGAGAAACACTTTGGCTGATTTCACCAGAGAGTTTTAAGCTAAAGTAAACTATCCCAGTGCTTTTATATTTTTCAAAGCGATCAACCACGCTTGCGGGAAACAATGAGAGTAAGGTTTGTACATTGGTGTTTTTTCCTTCGGTATACAGTTCTATAAGTTGTTTGTCTTTAAATCGGTAATCTCCGTAAACTTCAAATTGAGCATTTGCTGTACCAAGTATTGAAGGACTTATGTACAATACTTTCTCTGTATCATCATAGCTTAATATGGCATTAATATCGAAAAGCTTATTTTCCAAAAACGTAGATTTGTTAATGCTTATGTATTTACTTAGTAAATCTCCCGCTGCAGTTATTTCATATAGATTGTCTTTAAACTTGATATTAGCTCGCATGGTGGCTGTTTCAAAAAGATGCTCCTGTTTGGTTGAAATACTCTTATATAAAACAGTAATACCATTGAGCCTAACATTGCGCAGATCGAAACTTAATTTACTGGTGCTGGCCTCATTGTTTTCTTTTAGGATGTTGTAATTGCTTTCACCCTTATCGTTGATGCGCAGATTCAGACTGGCTTCATTTACATGCAGGCCACGAATAATATAATTGCCTTTTATCAGTTCAAGAATGTTTAAGCTGAAGGAAACAGAAGACGCTTCTAACAGGGGGTAGTTGCCAGGATGGCTGTCTTCAACATAAACATCTTTTAAGAAAATGGAGATGGTAGGGAAGTCGTCCAATACAGAAACATAAATTTTCTTTACATCAATGGGAGTATTCAGGCTTTTATTGGCTTCTCGCACAAAGTGGTTGATGATTTTGTCCTGGTAAAGCCATACCGATATCACCAATGCCGTAATTAGCACAAAACAGCTGAGTAGCAGGTAGAGAAGTATTTTACGAAGGACTTTCAAGCTTAAAAAATGATTTCACAAAAATACGTTACAATTATTAAACCAAAGCCTCAAGTCTATTATTGTTTAACGGAAGCAAATTAAGTTGAGTCCTTCTATTTAAATTACTTTAATCAGTTGAAGAGACGCTCATAGCGTCATACCTAATTTAAAAGAGGTCGTCCCAGCAAATTATGAGTCAGAAGGACTAGTATAGTTTGAACACTTTGTTGGAATAAATTGAGATTAACTGCTTATCATTACTTCAATTCACAGAATACCATGCGTTTTTTGTTCTATTTAATTATTCTGCCTGTTAGTAAAATGCCCAGTTGGGCTTTATACGGAATTTCAAATGCTCTATATGTTATTATATATCACTTGGCCGGATATCGCAAAAAGACAGTTCGAAGTAACCTTCAGAATTCCTTCCCCGGCTTATCGGCACCGCAAATCCGTCAAATAGAACGGGTTTTTTATATTCATTTTAGTGATTTAATAGTCGAGTCTATAAAAACCTTTACTATCTCTAAGGCTGAAATTCAAAATCGATTCATCCATCGAAATCCTGAAATATTTGAAAAGTATATCCGGGAAGGTAAGCACATTACCTTAGTTGGTGGGCATTATGGAAACTGGGAGCTGTTGGCGGTTTCGGTAGGTTTAGATATTCCGCATCAACCTGTAGCGCTTTATACTCCGCTTTCAAATAAATACTTAAATGCCAAAATAACAGAAAGCCGTTCCAGATATGGTTTGTGGTTGCGAAGTTATGAGCAGGTTAAGCAACTTGTTAACGATAAAAGTCAATCACCGGTAGTGGTAATTTTTGGATCAGATCAATGTCCTAAATTTTCCCAGCGTCCACATTGGATGGAATTTTTAAATCAGGAAACCGGAGTACAGTTTGGCGCAGAGAAGTTTGCACGCGACTTTAACACACCGGTAGTTTATGGGGTAATTCATAAAGTAAAACGGGGACATTACGAAATGGAGTACCGTTTGATATGCGAAAACCCTGATGAAGTTCCCCTGGGCCAGATAACAGAAATGCATACACGTGAATTGGAGAAGGATATCAGAAATGAGCCAGCCTATTGGTTATGGACACATAAGCGATGGAAGAGAAAGAAGGCAGATTTTATCAAATCAGGAATTGCAGCATCACCGCTTATATGATTTGAGTAAACTGGAATCCATTAAAAAAGCCATCATTAATGATGGCTTTTTGTGGGAGCTGAGGGATTCCCCGCCTGCCGGTCGGGCAGGGACCCCCCGACCCTCCCGGCTTAATGGCCGGGATGCTCTAAACCAGCATTAAGCATTTCGATACGTTTTCGACTTTTCCAACCTTTTACTTCGCGTTCTCTTTGATAGGCGAGATGCTTTGAAGAGAATGATTCTGAGTAAGCAATTTTCCAATCATGAAACTTTCCGGTGAATCCCTTATGATTGGTATTATGCTTTCTTAACCTTTCGTTGAGCTTCTCAGAGGTGTGTCCGATGTAGAATTTATCGGCAGAATCTGAAAAGAGTATATAAAAATAAGCTTCCATAAAAAAGCCCTCCTGAGAACTAGGGAAGGCGATTGAAGTGGGAGCTGAGGGATTCGAACCCCCGACCCTCTGCTTGTAAGGCAGATGCTCTGAACCAGCTGAGCTAAGCTCCCTTTACTCTGAACCATCCCGATCAAATTCGGAATAAGCTCCCTTTTAAGGACTGCAAAGGTAATTGAGATTTTGAATTGTGCAAAAATCTTAATTAGGGCAATCAAAAAAATGGCATTTAGCCTTTGATTTCAAATGGAGTAATACTGAAATGATAGCCTACTCCTTTAATGGTTATAATTTCAATTCCCGGATCGTCTTTTAGGTAGTCTCTCAACTTTGTAATGTACACATCCAGATTTCTAGAGTTAAAAAAGGAATCATCGCCCCAAAGACGCTTTAATATTTCCTTTCTTTCTGTTACTTGGTTAATATTTTCTGCCAGCAAGGCCAACAGGCTTGCCTCGCGGTTAGAAAGTTTTTTTACTTTGTTCTCAAAATGTAATTCATATTTTGAAGGCGAGAAGATGAGCTTTCCAATAGCTATATTTTCTTGAGGAGCATTGTTTTTCGTTTTACTGAGTTGCAACAGGTTGTTGATTCGCACGATTAATTCTTCCATGCTGAAAGGCTTGCGTAAGTAGTCGTTACCACCGGATTCAAAACCCTTTAGTACATCATTTGTCTGTGTTTTTGCAGTAACAAAAATAATTGGCAACCGGGCGTGGGTACTGCGTATTTCTTTCGCAATAGAGTACCCGTCTTTTGAAGGGAGCATAATATCCAATACACATATATCAGGATTAGTTTTATAAAAAACGGAAGTAGCCAGTTTTCCATCGCTCACCATGTGTACTTCAAAATTTCTGCTTTCCAGACTTTCCTTTACAATTCTTCCTAAAAAAGGTTCGTCTTCTACGTAAAGTACTTTTGTTTTGTGCATACTCTTCAATCAGGATGCTTGTAGATTTCTTGGTAATATTATGGTGAAACAACTGCCTTTGCCAACCCTGCTTTCAAGTTGTATGTCCCCCCTGTGCCCGGCAATAACATTAGCCACATAACTTAGTCCCAATCCGTACCCTTTTATATTGTGGATATCACCCGTAGGGACACGGAAAAATTTTTCGAAAATCTTTTTTTCGTATTCCTGTGGAATGCCGAACCCGGTATCTTTTACCGAAAAAACAAACCTGTCTTTTTCTGCTTTTAGGTTAATCGTTATTTCAACACCTTCATTGCTATACTTTAAAGTGTTGTCTAGCAAATTATAAATTACATTGCTCAAGTGAAGTTTGGATCCGGTAAAGCTAAATTCATCACCTTCTTTATTGAATAAAACCTTTGCCGAATGTTTTTCAAAAACCAGTTTCATTGCTCCAATAATTTCTTTACAAAGAATAGCCAGGTCTAACTGTTCTTTTTCAAAGCTCAAGTCCTTTTCTTCGAAAAGGGCGGTCTTTAATATTTTATCGGTCATTAAAGTTAAACGATTCAATTCGCTTTGTGCGATATCAAGGTATTCTTTAGTTTGCTCCGGTTTGTTCAGTACATCAAAATTTTTGAGAGCTTCAAGTGCAACGCTTACTGTAGCTACAGGTGTTTTAAGCTCGTGCGTAATATTACTGATGAATTCATTTTTTATTTGCATCAATTTTTCTTGCGAACGAATACTTTTATGCATGATATAAAATGCAGTAATGGTTACTAGACTAAGGAAAAAACAAAATAGAAATTGAGGTAGCATATCTGACAATATTTTTTTGCCCGGCTGAGGAAAGTAAGCAACCCACATTTCAATTGGATTGGCTGGCACCGGGTCGGTAACGATTGAATATTTTTGTTCTGGCACGTAAGGTTTACCTCGTGTTGTTTTTTTTATTTCGAATGAAAGATTTAAATCCGCCTCAGCAAGCGCAACAGCAAATTTCTTTTTTACTTCTTCGTTTCTCAAAGTATCCATTCCGGTTCGGAATAGAAAACTTCGCATCCCCGGATCATTTTCCATATAGGATCTTACCGGTGAGGCAATTATTTGTTTTAGACTGTCGCCAGTTTCCGAAGAACGGACCTGAATTTCAACGCGCTGTAATTCCCGACCAACAGCAAAAGAACGCAAACTATCCAAGGCAGGAAGGCTACGGCTTAGCGAATCATTAATGCCCCTGAATCTAAACCTGATGCCTGCATTGCCCCCCTTATCGCCAACACTATCAAGTGTTATAATATTGCGTTGAATAATTGAATCTTGTAATGATCGGATACTGTTTCTCAACAAAAGATGACTTTCCCTCCGAATGGACTCCAGCCCGTCATCATACACTTTTTGCAGCCAAAATAATTGCAATGCCAATAACAAGACAATGCTACTGCTCATTAGAACAAGTATAAATGAGTTTTTTGATTTCATCAGAATGTAAAGGTAGTTATGGCAAAACCAAATTGATCAATTTTAACATTAATTAACATTGCTTTAAAAACTTTTAACCCACAGGCATCATCTTAGACCGTACATTTACAACGGAAAATGTAAACCCAATTGTTATGAAAAAACTCTTATTACTCATCGGCATTGTCATAGTTATGGTGATTGTAGTGCTTGCTCATGTTCAGGCACAAGAAGGTGTAATTACCTATGAAGTGAAAACCAATGTGCATCGGAGGATACCCGCTGAGAGGGAACAAATGAAAACTATGATTCCCGAATTTCGCACCAGCAGCGATCAATTATTCTTTAAAGGGAATGAAACACTTTATAAACCAGTTGAGGAAGATGAGGACATGGAGATAAATCAGGGAGGTATGCGCATGCGTTTCACACCTCCAGCCGTGGAGGTTTACCATAACATGGATGAAGCCAAGCGAATTACCTATCGGGAGTTTATGGGGAAGAAATATGTGATAGAGGATTCTATAAAAATTTCACCCTGGAAGTTTGGAACCGAAACCAAGACTATTGCCGGCTATGAATGTCGCCAGGCATTCTATACCAATGAAGAAATGAATGTAAATGTAATTGCATGGTATACCGATAAGCTACGCCCCTTCCTTGGTCCTGAAAGTTATACCACTTTACCCGGAACAGTACTTGAAATTGATATCAATGACCGTGAGCGTGTGATTTTAGCAAAAAGTATTGAATTGCGACCCCTTAAGAAATCGGAGTGGAAATTACCTGGTGGTGGAGAGGTTATAACTCAAGAAGAATTCAGGGCAATAATGGAAGAGCAGATTCAACGAATGAATCAAGGCGGTGGAGGCAGAATGATAATTCGTAATTAATTAAATTTTTAGAACTGCAAATTTATCATTCTGTAAATACTATGCGTATACTTTACATTTTCTTAGCACTCTCATTAAGTACAAATATTTTAGCGCAACGTTATAGCATCATGGGGCAATTGGTTGACACGCTGGATGCACCGTTGCCATCAGCTACACTTATGCTATTAAATGCAAAAGATTCTACGCTCATTAATTTTGCAGCAAGCAATGCGGGCGGAAATTTTGAAATAAAAAATATAGTTAAGGGAGATTATTTTATAAAAATTAGTTATGTGGGCTTTGCACCATTTACTCAACGTGTTGTATTTCCCGAAACCGGTTTAGTGGTAAATATGGGGAGACTCAAAATGCAGGCTAGGTCAACCGAACTGGATGCTGTAATTGTTCAGGGTGAAACTGCACCGGTTACCATAAAAAGAGACACCATAGAATTTAACGCGCCTTCATTTAAAGTAGCGCCTAATGCAAATGTTGAAGATCTGTTAAAAAGATTGCCCGGGGTAGAAGTAGAAAGCGATGGAACTGTAAAAGCACAAGGAGAAACAGTACAAAGGGTCACTGTAGATGGTAAAGAGTTTTTCGGCAGAGACCCGAAAATTGCTACAAGAAACCTGCCGGCTGATGCAATTCAAAAAGTACAGGTGTTTGATCGCAGGTCAGATCAAGCGCTTTTTACAGGAATTGATGATGGCGACAGAGAGAAAACCATCAACCTTGAATTGAAAGATAAAAATCGCAACGCTGCCTTTGGTAATGTGCTTGCAGGCTATGGAACGGGAGATCGCTACCAGGCGAAGGCAAACATCAACAAGTTTAGCAAAGGAAATCAACTTTCTTTTCTGGGCATGGCCAATAACATTAACGAACAAGGCTTTTCTATTCAGGATTATATGAATTTTAGTGGCGGCCTGCAGCAAATGGCAGCAGGGGGAGGCACAGTAAGGCTATCTATTGGTGGAGGAAACGCACAGGGGGTGCCTACAAATTTTGGTCAAAGAGCTAATGGGATCATGACAAATTATGCTGGTGGTATAAACTTTAATAGGTCAATAAGCAAAAAGACTGAACTCAATGGAAGTTATTTTCTTAACCATCTCGACCATAATGTGATCAAGGAATTGGCGAGAGAGAATTTTTTACCTAACGGCAATTTTAATTTTCTTCAAAACAGCATTCAACGAAGCAATAACACTGGGCATCGAATCAATGCTGTGCTTGAACATAATATTGATTCAGCAAATTCTATCCGCTTTACATCAAATTTTAATTATAACCTGAGTAATTCTGACAGGCGGAGCGAGAGTAGCAACTATCGTGCAGACGAAATACTTCAAAACGAAAGTGAGCAGGTGTCACTTAATGATGTGCAGTCACTTGCTTATAATGGAAATTTTTTATTGAGACACAGGTTTAAAAAGAAAGGCAGAACAATTTCTTCAAATCTCATTTTTGGTTTAAATCAAAATAGCAGCGAAGGATTGCTGTTAGCCAATAATAAATTCTATACGGCAGGGCCCGAAACTGAGGAGAATATAAGACAGGAAAATACGCAGGATAGCGAATCTTTAAGCTATGGCACTAATATTTCGTACACTGAACCACTGGGAAATAGAATGTACCTGGAGCTAAACTACAATTATATTCAGAACATTAATAAGGTTGACAGGGAAGTGTTTGATATTGATAATGATGAAGAACGAATTTTCAATACAACCCTTAGCAACAAGTTTGAGAGCAATTATCAGTATCACAAACCAGGTTTTAATTTTAGGTTGAATCGTAAAAACTTCAATTTCACTGCCGGCACAAGTTTGCAACAAACACATTTAGTTGGCGATTTAATATTACTTGATGCAACTATTGATCGGACCTTTCAAAACATTTTGCCTTCAGTAAGATTCAATTATAATTTTACAAGCACCAAAAATTTAGCGCTTGATTACGAAACCTCTGTGCAGGAGCCTGGCATACAACAATTGCAACCCGTGGTTGATAACAGCGATCCACTAAATATTTATGTAGGTAATCCTGATTTGAAGCCATCATATAACAATAGGTGGATACTCAGGTTCAATACCTTTGACCCCGGAAAGTTCATAAGCTTTTTTACTACTGCAAGTGTAAACTATGTTAAGAATGCCATAACCAATGAACAAAGCATAGACGATAGACTTATACGCAGCACCAAGCCGGTAAATGTTGAAGATGGACTTGCTTACAATGGTAATGCCACATTGAGTTTCCCGATAAACAATTTGAAAAGCCGATTCAATTTGGGGGGCAATTTCGTTCATAACCGGTTTATCAATTTGCTGAACGATGAAGCCAATAACATTCGCAACCATATTTTAGGGGGAAATGCACGCTATACGTTTACTTACAATGATGCATTTGATATAACGTTTAGTGCGAACCTTAGCCAAAACGAAACGAAATACGAGTTTAACACAGATCAAAATCAACTTTTCTTTAATCAGAATTATAGCTCAGAAATGAATTTGACATTTTTGAAAGATTTTCATTTCAACACATCTTATAACTACCAGATTTACGAAAGTATAACAACCGATTTTCGACAAACCATACCTTTTTGGAACATAGCTTTATCTCGTTTTTTCTTAAAGAACAAGAGCGGGGAACTTAAGTTTTCCATTAATAATATACTTGACCAAGACCTGGGTATTCAACAAAGGGCCAATGTCAATTATCTTGAAAGAGAAACCACAAATTCATTAGGAAGGTACTACATGTTAACGTTTACTTATGCCTTGAATAAGGCCATGAACCCTATGAATATACGAAGAAGGGGTGGTATGCAGATGATGCAGGTAATAGGAGGCTAAAATTAGATTAATTTACATAGTTTGGAATTCATCATACTTTCTCTTAAATCGAATGCTTTTTAGGGACAATAATGAAGCGGCAAACCCTCCAATTAGTTTTTATTATATCGGTTATGTTTTTATCATGCCTTCAGGCATGCGAGAACGAATCTCAGATTCCTTTCTCTGTCGTTACTGAAGAGGTGCTTTACGTGAGTGGAGAAAGGGTAGTCATCGTTGGAAGGCTATTATCATTGGGCAAAGAACCTATTCAGGATCACGGGATTCAAATATCGAGTAACGAAAACTTTTCTTCACCCATTATCATTTCCTTGGGAAACCGTTCTAAACCAGGAAGATTTGTTGCTGACTTTTCTGGACTTCAATTGAATAATGAGTATTTCTGCCGTTCATTTGTTGAAATAGAAAGCAAGGTTTTTTATGGAAATGTTTTGCCATTTAAGACTTTACTAACTGATATAGTTGATTTTAGTCCAAAGATCGGATCAGCTGGTGATAAATTAGTGATTACTGGAAAAAATTTCACAGAAAACACAGAAGTTTTTATTGATGGCAAAAAAGTCGAGGTTACCGAATTACTATTTGAGTCTCAACTTACAGTTCTGATCCCCCCCTTAACTGATGAATACCAGGTGAGAGTAAGTGTAAAAATCCAAGATCAGGAATTAATCTTTGATGATCATTTTGAGTATGAAATTGGTAAATGGGAGAAGGTAGGAGATTTTGTAAGTAGCATACAGCTCCAAGAGGCCATTTCTTTTAAAGATACAAACAAGTTTATTTTTGGACTTGGTAGAACAGGGAATCCAATAAATAGCAGTATCTGGGAATTGGACTTAGAAAATTTTACATGGACTGAAATTAATTATTCAGGAGCCGGGCTTGCAGGAGCATTTTCTACAGGTGGATATTTTGGGTCCGGTGTAAGCCTTTTTAGTCAATTCGGGACAATTATATCCAGGGATTTTTGGTATTATAAAGAGGGTATATTCACACAAAAGGAAGACTTACCATTTACTCTTTATAAAAGTATCGGATTTATTATTGGTGATAACCTCTATGTTTTAGGGGGCACAATTGATCTTAGAATAAACAATCGAAATATTTATCAATACAACATTACACAAAATGTTTGGCAAATAGTTTCTCAAGTCGCACCCGAACTTTCAAGTGAGATCACAAATTTTACATTTGAAAACAATCAGTATTTCGTTTTGGCAAACAGTATTATTTTGAAGTACAGTACCCAAACAAATGATTGGGGAAATGAGGCAATTTATCCAATAAGTAATTTTGGAGTGGATGGAATTAGTGCTGTAATTGAAGATAAAGTATTCATAGGACTTGGAAGTAGTCGGGAGCTGTGGCAGTTTGAACCTAGAACATTAAAATGGAAAAGAAAAACCCCTTTTCCTTCGGGTGGTAGTTTTAGAAATCTGGCGTATTTTATTCATAATAATTTTTTGTATGTGTTGCGAAGACCATCAGGCCAATTTGCAGGTCAAAATCCGATTATGTCTCTTTGGAAATTTGATCCAAATAGTTGGTAAACTAAATAGTTAAATGAAATCTAAATCCATAGTCATTTGCTTTGTATTACTGTTTGCAATACATCTTACCTTGTTGGCGCAACAAACCATTGTCATAGGACAGGAGTCATCTCAACAAGGCCCATTTAGGATATCCGGAAAAATTACGGATCAAAATACTGGGGAGTCTCTCATAGGCGTAAGTATTTATGTAGAAGAACTTAAATCGGGTACATTTACAGATGAAGACGGAAATTTTGAATTGACATTAAGGAAGCAGCTTTACACGTTGCGCATTAGTTTGGTGGGGCATGTAACCAAAAATATTAGTGTTTCGGTTTTCGGAAGTGGGAGATTGCAAATTAAGTTATTAGAAGATCAAACATTGCTCGAAGGAGTGGTGATCTCAGGCTATGATCCAACTAAAAATGTTAAGAGTACAGATTTAGGGAAAGTTGAACTATCCATAGCTACCATCGAAACGCTACCACCCTTTATCGGAGAAGTAGATATAATTAAATCAATTACTCTTTTACCGGGAGTTAGCACTGTGGGCGAAGCAGCAGCAGGATTCAATGTGAGAGGAGGCGGGGCTGATCAAAACTTGATATTGATCGGTGGTGCCCCCATTTATAACCCTTCACATTTGTTTGGTTTTTTTACAGCATTTAATGCTGATGTAGTTAGCGGGGTTACGCTGCACAAAGGCGGAATTCCGGCAAAGTATGGGGGACGCAGCTCATCCATTTTGGATGTAAATTATAAGAAAGGAAATTTTAGCACTTGGCAAGGGAAGGTTTCATTAGGAACAATTTCATCTAAAGCAACAATCGAGGGTCCGGTTATTAAAGACAAAGTATCTTTATTGATGAGTGGCCGTCTTTCTCATATTAACTGGTTCACCAATAATGTGAAGTCGCCAACCGTAAAAAATAGCTCTGCTTCGTTTTATGATGGCAATATATTACTCACTGCTAATGTGAACGAAAATAATAGTATAGCTTATAATTACTACAGCAGCTCTGATGATTTTAGAATTGAGTCAGACACAACAGTTGGCTGGAAAAATGAAATTCAATCTATAAATTGGAATAGTTCTTTAACAAACAAGCTTGGGCTCGATCTTGCTTTTTATCAAAGTAAATATCAGTTTTCAATTTTCAATGAATCGGGAACAAATGATTTTGAATTAAACTCTTCTATTTTAGATCAGGGCGTAAATATTGACTTTGTATTTAAATTGAATGAGAAAAACAAGTTAGACTTCGGAGCCCAGGCAAAATATCTTACAATTGATCCAGGTGAATTAATTCCGGGAAACACCGAGTCGGGCATTAACCCAAGAAAAATTGAGAATGAACGAGCCAGAGAGATGGGCGTTTATCTGAATTATAATACAGAGCTTTCAAAGCGACTTGCTTTTTCAGTTGGATTACGTTACGATGCTTATGCGTACTTGGGAAGTAAAACAATCTATCAGTATGCGCCAAATCTTCCAAGAAATGAACAGAACATTATAGGACAAATTAATTATGAAAGTGGAGAAGTGATAAAAAACTATGATGGATATGGGCCTAGAGCTTCTATACGATATTCAATTGGTGATAATACTTCCGTTAAATTAGGATACAATACAATGTATCAATTTATTCATTTAATTTCGAATACATCTACTATTGCGCCAACTGATGTCTGGAAATTAAGCGATTTAAATTTAAAGCCACAAAGAGTCACACAATATTCCATGGGCTTGTTTAAAAATTGGAGCAATGATAAAATTGAGACCTCACTAGAGGCATATTATAAGGATTTTGAAAATATTGTTGAGTATAAAAATGGAGCTCAATTAGTGCTAAATGATTTTCTTGAAACCGAATTGCTAAATGGCTTAGGAAAGGCCTATGGGATAGAGGCTTTCATAAAAAAAAATAGCGGAAGACTAACGGGCTGGGCAAGTTATACATACTCTAGAAGCGTTAGAAAGATTTTAAGTCCTTTTGAGGAAGAGCAGGTAAACCTTGGGGATTGGTTCCCATCCAATTTTGATAAACCTCATGATTTTACAATTGTTGGTATATATAATATAAGCAGAAATACATCATTCTCTGCAAATTTTTCTTATAGCACAGGAAGGCCTGTAACCTTACCCGCAGCAAAATTTAATTATGATGGATTTCAGCTAGCGTACTTTGAAGAAAGAAATGGGGCCCGAATTCCAGACTTTCACCGATTAGACCTTTCCTTGAAGTTTAAGTTCGATAGTCAATATAAATTGCTTGGTGGTGATTGGACCTTAACAATAATAAATGCCTACGGAAGAAAAAATCCTTTTTCTGTATTTTTTGACGATGTATTTGGTAAACCTCCAGGTGCATTTAAACTCTCTGTTATAGGAGTCCCTATACCCTCACTTTCTTATGCTTTTAAATTTTAGTGATAATGAGAAATACATTAAGGTATATATTATTCATTTCTGTTGTTATTGCCTCTTGTATAGAAGATGCTGATTTGCCGACAGATAAGGCGTTAAGACTACTAACCGTTGATGGTAGAATAACTACTGCATTTGGGCCCCATGTAATCAAGCTAACTCGAAGTGCGCGATATGGAAGTAATTTCGTTGATATCGTTAGCGTTGAGAGATTTGCAAATGTATCTATTCGAGATGATTTAGGAAATGTGGTTGTGCTGAGTGAGCCTACCCAGGGTACGTACATTACCCCTTCTAATTTTAGAGGAGAAGTAGGCAGAAGTTACTCCATACAAATATTAACACAAGATGGACGAGAGTATTTTTCTTTTCCAGAAATGATAAGAAAAGTGCCTGATATTGATTCATTGTCACTTGAATTCAAATCCACCTCTACAGCTAACCCATTGTTACCAAAAAGCGGAGTGGAGGTCTTTGCTCACTTTAAGGATAATGAGGAAGAAAGAAATTTCTACTTATGGAGAAGTTCGGGACTTTTGCAACTTAACACAAGACCAGATTTGTTTGTAGCTAGACCAAGAAACCCTGCACCCAAGCCTTGTTGCTTTACTTGTTGGAAAGAAGAAATTCCTGATAAGGCTGTTAGAATTTACAGCGATCGCTTAACCAATGGAAACAACACTAAGGTTCTTGCTGCATTTGTTGAAGATGATGGGCTAAGGATGAGAGATAAATACATGGTTCGAATTTTTCAACATTCATTGTCAGAAAATGCCTATCAATTTTATAGACTTGTTGAACAGCAAACTACAATTGAAGGAGGAATATTTGATCCCCCACCGGCTACTATTGGAGGAAATATCGTTCGGCTTGACAATCCTGATGAGCAAGTTATTGGGTATTTTACTGCATCAGATGTTACAGTTGATTCGCTTTTTATTTTTAGAAGTGATTTAGAATTTCTTAAACCAGCAAGAATAGTACCTGACGATTGCAGAGTAATAGATGGAGCAACTGTAAACCAGCCATCTTTTTGGTAGAACAGAATATTTTCTAAAATTACTTGGCATCGAAATATTATCTTTGTTCATATGCTAAGTAAATTTGCTGCATTACCTACCTGTTTTATTATTATAAGTGGAGCTATAATGGCCCAAAACAATCAAATTGATATTCAGGGGCACCGCGGTGCGCGCGGTCTTTATCCTGAAAACACCATACCTGCTTTTATTGCTGCACTTAATTTTGGTGTAACTACTTTAGAGCTCGATCTTGCAGTTACAAAAGATAAACATCTGATTGTTTCACATGAGCCATGGATGTCATCAGCAATTTGCCTTGATCCAGATGGGAACGCAATTTCGGAAAATCAAGAAAGAAAGCACAATATCTATCAATATACTTTTGAACAAGTTAGGTCATTTGATTGCGGATCAATTGGAAATGCACGATTTCCCGATCAACAAAAAATAGCTGTTCATAAGCCACTTTTGTTGGATGTTATCAAAAATGTTGAACAGCACATAAAAGATTACACGTTTTATGAAGTTGACTATAACATTGAGATAAAAAGTCTGCCCGCTGGTGATAATATTTTCCATCCGCCTCCTGAGGAGTTTTCTGACATGGTTTATAATTTAATTGATCAGTACCTTTCATGGGACCGAGTGATTATTCAATCTTTTGATTTCAGGGTTTTGAAATATTGGAAGAAGAAATATCCGGAAGTAAGACTAGCCGCTTTAGTTGAGAATGATAAAGGAATTGAAGCAAATTTGAAAGAACTGGGCTTTAACCCAACGATCTATAGTCCCTATTTTAAAATGATTGACGAAACTACTGTTAATTCGTTGAAGCAGAAGGGCATGAAAGTAATCCCCTGGACTGTAAATGAGACTGAAGACCTTCAACGTTTGGCAGCATGGAGAGTAAATGGAATTATTACTGATTATCCAGATAGGGCTGCTGCATTAGGACTTACCAAAAAAATTAACACGAACAATAAAAAATAATTTAATGTCAGATAAGTATCATGTGTACGGAGTAGGTAACGCCCTTATTGATATCGTAACAGAAGTGGATGACGAACTATTAAAAGCCAATGAAGTTGAGAAAGGTGTCATGACCCTGGTAGATGAGAAACGTCAGCACAAACTCCTAAAGGCTATTGATATGAAACGCAGTAATATGCAATGTGGCGGCTCTGCTGCAAATACTATTATTGCCCTGAGCCAGTTCGGAGGCAAAGGATTTTACTCCAGCCTTGTAGCCAAAGACGAACTAGGAAAATTTTTTCTGGAAGATCTTAAGCGAAATGGAGTGCATACTAATATTGATTACCAGAATTGTCCGGAAGGTCTGAGTGGAAGGTGTCTGGTGATGACCACGCCTGATGCTGAGCGCACAATGAATACTTTTTTGGGTGTAAGTTCATTCCTGGCGCCTGAACATTTAGATGAAGAATCGATAAAGAGTTCAACATATGTTTACATGGAGGGCTACTTAGTTGCAAGTCCCAAAGGACTAGAAGCATTAAAAGAGGCAAAGAGAATTGCCGAGCGACATAAAGTTGCAACTGCGCTCACCTTTTCCGATCCAAGTATGGTAAAGTACTTCCCTAAACAGATGAATGAGATTGTCGGTGCCAGTATTGATCTATTGTTTTGCAATGAAGAAGAAGCACAAATATTTACAGGAAAGGATTCACTTAACGAAGCCAGAGAAGAACTTAAGCTTTCGGCCAAGCGCTTTGTAATAACCCTGGGGGGTAATGGGGCCATGATTTTCGATGGAGATACTTTTGTCCAGATCGAGCCCTACAAGGTTAGAGCGGTTGATACTAACGGAGCCGGTGATATGTTTGCAGGAGCCTTTTTGTTTGGAATTACCAATGGGCATAGCTTTGCCGATTCTGGCAAATTGGCCTCTTTGGCAGCCTCTAAAGTTGTTTCTCAATACGGACCAAGGCTCGAGAAGGCAAAAACAATGACGCTATTAGCAGAACTGGGCTCGAGATAATTGGGCAATTTGGGAAGATTTGGAGATGGGGGTTTTGAATTTACTTAAGACTATATATCTTTGCAGCCCCTCAATTATGGGGGTAAAATTTTAAGAAGAGATGAAAAGGACGTACCAACCTTCAAAGAGAAAGAGAAAGAACAAACATGGTTTTAGAGAGCGTATGGCTAGTCACAACGGCAGACGAGTGCTCGCCAGCCGCAGAAAGAAGGGAAGACATAGGCTTACCGTTTCTGACGAGAAAACCCTCAAGCATAAATAAAACTCTCCGCTGGAAGTAATCCCCAGGGGAGTATGATTTACCCATGGGAAATTTCAGCTTCCATAAATCCGAAAGACTTAGTAAGAAAAAAAGCATAAAGGAGCTCTTTGAAAAGGGCTCCTCTTTTACTTTGTACCCTTTCCGTGTTTATTACCTTACTGGAGAGGCAGATCAAAAAATTAACAGGGTGCTGTTTACAGTTGCTAAAAAGAATTTCAAAAGAGCAGTAGATCGCAACAGAGTTAAACGATTAATGCGAGAGGCTTATCGCCTCAACAAGCACAAAATACCCCTATCTTCAAAGCTTCACATTGCTTATATTTACATTGCAAATGATATATTAACACATCAAGATGTTGAGAAGAAGATGATAGCCTCCTTCAATAAGTTTAAATTCAATGAAAACATATAATAAAATATTTGCTGGTGTAGTTCTGCTGGGGGTACTGGCTTTTTCTTTGCCCTCTGAGAAGTACTTTGAAATAGCAAAGAACCTTGATATTTTTGCCACACTTTTCAAGGAGGTGAATCTTCATTACGTAGACGAAGTCAATCCTGAAAAACTAATCCGTGTGGGCATTGATGCCATGCTCGAGTCACTTGACCCTTACACGAACTACATAGCGGAAGAAGAGGTAGAAACATTTCGATCGATGACTACCGGACAATATGCCGGGATTGGTGCTTTGATAGGACGGGTGGGCAACAGGGTAGTTTTTACTCATCCATATCAAGGCCTTCCAGCAAGCAAAGCAGGCTTGAAAGTAGGCGATGAAATTGTTGAAGTAGATGGCGTTAATGTAAGTGACAAGTCTCCTCAGGAAATCAGCACATTACTAAAAGGAAACACAAAAACTGAAGTAAAGGTCAAAGTCAATAGGTATGGGAACAATACGCCCGTTACTTATACGATTAAACGTGAGCGCATCTCAATCAAAAATGTTAGCTTTTCTGGTATGTTAAACAATGAAGTGGGCTTTATAAAGCTTGATGACTTTACACCTGGCGCAGGTAAAGAAGTTGCGGAGGCAGTATCAAAATTAAAATCGCAAGGAGCCACTTCAATCATCCTTGACCTGCGTGAGAATCCTGGGGGCATGTTACAGGAGGCAGTAAACATTGTAAATGTATTTATCCCAAAAGGCAAAGCTGTAGTATCAACAAAAGGTAAGCAGGCCGACTGGAATAAAACATACTACACATTAAATTCACCAACAGATACTAAAATTTCATTAGCAGTATTAATAGGACCAACAAGCGCTTCTGCTTCTGAAATTGTTGCAGGAGCCCTTCAGGATTACGACCGCGCGGTACTGATTGGTAAAAGAACATTTGGAAAAGGACTTGTGCAGACTACTCGCCCGCTCACTTATAATGGACAGCTAAAAGTAACAACAGCTAAATATTATATTCCTAGTGGGAGATGCATTCAGTCGCTTGATTACCATCATCGCGATGATAATGGCAGAGCTAGTAGACAAGCTGACTCCTTAAGGGTAGCCTTCAAAACAGAAAAAGGTCGCACGGTATTCGATGGTAGTGGTATAGAGCCCGATGTGCAAATTGATAATGAAGAGCTGGCACCAATTACTATAGGATTACTTATGAAGGGATTGATTTTTGATTTCGCCACCGAATTTTATTATAGAACATCTACAACTTCAGATTTCAGCCAGATTAATTTTTCTGACAACGATTACGAGGATTTTATCACTTGGGTAAAAGCAAGAAACTTCACTTATTCAAGTGCAACTGAGGAAGGCATGGAGGAACTGATCGCATCAGCCAAAGGAGATAAAAATTTTAATGAATTAGAGATGCAAGTCAATTCATTAAAATCAAAGATTGTTCAAGCCAAGCAAAATGATTTTCAAAGGTTCAAAGACGAGATTCTTCTTTTCTTGAGGCAAGAGATCGCTTTTAGACATAACTTGATTGAAGGTCAAATGAAGGAATCTTTTCCCCATGATAAAGAAGTATTAAAGACCATTGACATTTTGAGATCTGGTAGGGACCTTAGTACCATTCTTTCCAAAAATTAATGGCCTTAATTTTAAGCATTGAGTCTTCTTCTGATATTGGTTCGGTTGCAATTCATAGCTCAGGAGAACGGTTAGTAATGGTAACATTATCTGAGCCTCGTCAACACGCAACTAAACTCGCTCCTGTAATTGAAAGTCTTGTAAATGAAGCAAACATTAAACTTGATGAATTAGATGCAGTAGCAATATCTATGGGGCCTGGGTCCTTTACGGGTTTAAGAATTGGCGTCTCTATAGCTAAAGGAATTTGTTATGCGTTATCGAAGCCCTTAATTGCAGTTGATACATTAGACGTAATTGCTTTTAATGGTAAACAGCTAGCAAAGGCTGATGAACTTTTGTGTCCGATGATAGATGCCAGAAGAATGGAAGTCTATTGCAAATTGCTGGATAATAACCTAAGTGAGGTTATTCCAACACAGGCAATTGTGTTAGAAGAAGGATTGCTAATGGATAAATTAGATCGGCAAAAAATTCATTTTTTTGGAGATGGATCAAATAAATTTAAATCCATGACTCCTCATCCGAATGCATCCTTTACCAACGGAGTAATACCTGATGCAGAGGCACTCGGAAAACTGGCTTATCAAAAATTTTTAAGAACAGAATTTGAGAACCTGAATAGTTTTGAACCATTTTACTTAAAAGATTTTTTTATCAGAAACTCAGACTGATAAATTGTTGTTTAAACTGCAATCAAATACATCAAATGGAAGAAATAGTAAATCGTGTTACAAACAGTAAATTAATTACTATTGATCTTGAGGCATTATACCACCCTGCTGAGCGGGTTTTGATTGACATTAAGGATCAGCTATATCAAGACTTAATTTTGAGAGAAAAAGATTTCAGGGATTTCATTAAGAAAACAGATTGGTCAGAATACAAGGATAAGAATGTAGCCATTTGTTGTTCAACTGAGGCAATAATTCCCGATTGGGCGTACATGTTATTGACCAATGCATTGCAGCCCTATGCTAATATTATTGTTTTTGGAGACTTAGTTGTCTTAGAAGAGAGATTATTCAATGAAGCAATTAATCAATTAAATATCGATATATATAAAGATGCTAAAGTGGTGATTAAAGGCTGTAGCAAGAGAGAAGTGCCTACCTCAGCATACATTGATATAACTAGAAAGCTTACGCCAGTTGTTTCCAACCTAATGTTTGGAGAGCCCTGTAGTACCGTGCCGGTATATAAGAAGCGCCAAACAACATAATTGGAGCCCACTTATTCCAATATTTTTTTGATACTGAGTTGCAGAATAATATTTGGAATCTTACCTTTGCAGTCGCTTTTTGAAAAAACGGCCCAAAACAACGGTTTTGAGTACAGTTGATCTAAGATTAATGAAAATAGATCAAAACGTTCATTGAATAGATGTAAATTGATAGCGGACCTGATTTAATTTC